>DASPWL010000028.1:0-6799 GCA_035637795.1 Minisyncoccota bacterium
GGTGGTATAGATTTTTTTTGCTGAATGAGAAAGTTTGGCCAGCACATCAATGCGTTCATTGGGCACGGCAACAACGCCAATATTCGGTTCAATAGTAGTAAAAGGATAATTTTGGATATCTACTTGTTTGTTGGTGATGGCTTTAAAAAGCGTGGACTTTCCCACGTTGGGTAACCCGGTAATTCCTATGGATAACGGCATGACTGTCCAGTATACTGAAACTTATGGCTAAAGTAAACTCTGGTATTTTCAAGGAATATGATATTCGCGGCATTTACCGAAAAGATTTTGATGAGGAATTTGCCCGTGATTTTGGCAATAAGTTGTGCTTGGGTTTAAGCGTGAAAAATATTGTGGTTGGCCACGATGGGACTACTGCTTCAAGATCACTCGTAAAAGCACTTTTGGATGGTTTATTGTCAGCTGGGACAAACATTATTTTTCTCGATGCATGCACAACACCTATTATGTATTTTGCCGTAAATATCAAAGGAGCCAACGCGGGAATTATGGTAACTGCTTCTCATAATCCAAATGAATATAGCGGGTTCAAAGTAGTAGGAGAAAATGCCGCTATTATTGGTGGCAATGAACTTAAGAAAATTTATGAGCAAACAAGAGCAGTAAATATTCAATCGGGAAATATCAGCCAATATAATGCTGTAGATGAATATTCCCATAAAGTTGTCGGCCTAGCCGGTTCAATTCCAAATACGTGCACAGTAGCGGTGACTGGTCCAGAAATTGTAAAGAGTATTTTTAAAAAGATTGGCGAAAAAACAAATTTGGAGATTATCGAAGACATTCATGGGGTAGCACTACGGATTCAAGTTGATCAAGATGGTGATCGAATCGCTTTTTTTGAAGGAGAAACAAGAATTGAAGCCGATTTAATCTTTTTATTGGTGGCGGAAAAAATGGGATATAAGAGAGTAGTCCATGAACTCCGCTTTTCCCAAGCGGTACGCGATCGCCTGCGGGAATTAAGTGTTCAATCCATAGTTTCAAAAGTGGGAAGGCTGAATCTCTATGAAGCAATGAGAAAAAACCAAGCCGATTTTGGCGGAGAATATTCGGGCCATTTTTATTTTAAGGATTTTTATTATCTTGAATCGCCGGAGCTGATGTTACTGCATGTCTGTAATATCGTTCGACATGAAGGGAAAAATCTTCCCGAACTTATAAAACCGTACCAGGTCTACTATCGACAGCCAGAAATATCATTTCCGTATAATCCTGATGTGTTGCGGCAGTTGGAAGAAAAATATTCCGATGGAAAAATTGATAAACTCGATGGACTGACTGTAGAGTATACGGACTGGTGGTTTAATCTTCGGCCTTCCAATACCGAACCACTTATGCGGTTGGTGGTTGAGGCAAAAACAAAGGAGCTCCTCGACCAAAAGGTCTCAGAGCTCCGTGAAGTGCTGAGCGGTTAGACATCTTTGCCTGGAATGCAACTGTGTTCTTGCCCCTGTCCCGTTATGTGTTCGTAGGGATTGCGGCTCGATTCTTTCACCGCTTCAACGGTTCGTGGATCCAGCACTTTGCTGACTGCTTCGTGTTCAAGCTGAGCTGCGATCATGAAGAGATTGAGCGTCGGTTCGCCCAGCGACTGGACTTCGATGAAAAGATTGATGACCTGGGCGTTATGCCCCTCGGGCAGGACTTCTTTTTCGGCTTTCCTGACAGCTTCATCGAGGTACCAGTTGGAATTTCGAAGAGCTTCAATGTCGACCCCGGTAAGCGAAATGAGACGCCGTTCCCCCGGCTTTAACTTCTGCGTAACGATATCGTCCATGTCACACCCATCTTGTTTATTGTTCTTTCAACACATTTCCAGCAGTGCTGGCGAATATTCTTCCATGCCCGCTTGCCTTCGCAAGCTTCTATGAAATCGCCAGCGAGAGTGAAGCCATTGCAAGCCGTAATTAAATCACCGCAGTTACAACACTTATGTTCCAGTTCACACCCCCATCTTTTGCTTGAATTCTTGTAAATGAGCGTCAGCTAAAACTCTAGCTTTTTCTTCAGAGGTAGACAATACGTCAGTAATGTGGTCCATGTTGTTTTTAAATTGCTTATATTTTTCTTGAAATGGTTTAAGAAATTCCACCACCACTTCGGCAACATCATTTTTAAAATCAACATATGATTTTCCTTCGTATTCTTTTTCCAGGACAGGAATTTCTTTGCCTGAAAGCAGAGAATGGATAGTCAGTAGATTTGAAATACCCGGTTTTCCTTGTTCGTCAAATTTTATTTCTTTCCCAGAGTCAGTAGTGGCCCGTTTAATTTTTTCTCGCACAACATCTGGGCTATCGGAAAGAGCAATGCCTTCATCGCCCGTTTTGGACATCTTTTTGGTCGGGTCTTGAAGCGACATAATTCTGGCGCCTTCAGCAATATATGGTTTCACTGGCTCAAATGTTTCTCCAAATGTTGAGTTGAATCTTTTGGCAATTTCGTTAGTCAAATCAATGTGAGGTAATTGATCTTCACCAACTGGTACTAAATTAGACTTGTAAAGTAAAATGTCTGCAGCCATAAGAATAGGATAGGCGAGAAGCCCCATATTATTTACTTTTGATTTTTCTACTTGCTCACGGTAGGTGGGCAGGCGATCCAGCCAGCTCACGGGAGTAATCGTATTAAATAGCCAAGCTAATTCCGTGTGCTGGGGAACTTTTGATTGGCGAATGAGAAAAGCTTTATTTGGATCTACTCCGGCGGCTAAAAAATTCATTGCTGTTTCCAGCACTTGTTCTTGATATGTCTTTGGGTCATAGGGCGTGGTAATGCCATGGTAATCAACCACCGCAAAAATGCATTGGTCGGCTTTATTCTGAAGTTCAATCCAATTTTTGATTGCACCTAAATAGTTGCCCAAGTGGAGCTGGCCGCTGGAACGGATGCCGGAAAAGATTTTTACCATAAGAATAAGGATAGCGGAAAAATAAGAAATCTGCTAGATTGTTCCAAAGATCTTTGGAGGTAGAGATGCGACTGAAACCAAGGGAACTCCTGGAGGCCGTCGATACTGTGTATAAGCTCGTTGAGGATCTCCGGCCCGAGACGCTTCCGGGCAGCTGTGGAGAAGCGCTTCTCATGGAAGCGGGTCATCCGGAGCTGGTCCGAACGGGTGAGGTAACGCAGGATCAGAACGACTTCCATGTCGGCTTCATGCACTTTCTAGCTCATCATCTGGAAAAACGCGGGCTCTACACGGAAGTGAAGCTCGTTGATCAAGGCACCGTCGATGAGAATATGGAGCTCAACATCCATTGGGAGTAAACAAGAGTACTTTTCTGAAACGCCAAGGTCGCTGTTGTTGCAGCGGCCTTTGTATTTTTAGACCCCAATTATTTATTGTCGGAAATCCATCCTTCCACTCTTATTCTCATCTTTTCAATTGCTTCTCCTCTTGTTTTTCCGCGAGCTTCACCAAAATTATGAAGAATCTTTTCCGGGGTCTCGCTATCCACTCTATCCAGGAAACTGACTCTGGCGGCATATTGGTACATTTCAGTCGCGGGAATAACTTCTTTTACATTCAAGTTGTATTCATATTTTTTCACTTTAGTAGATTAGACCTCGATTATTACTGGCAGGACCATTGGTCTTCGTTCAGTTTTCTGGAAGAGAAATTTGCCTATATCTTCGCGAATATTATCTTTGAGATAGGAAAGATTCATTGGCCGGGCTTTTTCTGATTCAACAATGTGGCGAACCTTTTTGCGAACTTGAGTCAGAAGGTCTTTTTGTTCTTTCAAATACACGAAACCGCGGGAAATAATATCCGGACTTGTCCGAACTTGACCTGATTTTGGATCAACAACAGCAATAATTACCATCATGCCATCCTCGGCCAAAACTTGCCGATCTCGCAGCACGACATTGCCGATATCGCCAATGCCTAAGCCATCTACCATGATATAATTGGATGGCGCAGTCTTTTTATCGATCCACCACTGATCTTTAGTAAAGTGAATAATCTGGCCATTGTCAGCAATGATAATATTTTCATCGGGAATGCCCTTTTCAATCCCAAGTTGGCCAAGCGTGACCATCATCGAATATTGACCGTGATTGGGCATAAGAAATTGAGGCCGTACCAATTCAATAATCTGCTTCAAGTCTTCCTGGCGAGCGTGACCTCCAGCATGAATGTCCATCATTTTATAGTGATAAACTTTGACGCCGGCGCGATAAAGCATGTCTTTCAGATGTTGGACTGTACGTTCATTGCCGGGTACAACCGAAGATGAGAAAATAACCGTATCTTTTTTGTGAATCTGGATAAAACGGTGCTCTTTATTGACGATGCGCATCAAAGAAGCGGCTTCTTCACCCTGGGCGCCGGTAGCAATCACTGTAATCTTTTCTCTGGGATAATCGTCAATCTGATCCATCGAGATTTGAGTGCCTTTAGCGATCTTGATGTAGCCAAGCTCTTTGGCAATTTCAACATTGGTTTTCAAGCTATAGCCGTCAAAGATAACTTTGCGGCCATATTTTTCTGATAATTGCACCAATTGCTGGATGCGATTGATCATCGAAGAGAAAGTTCCGGTAATAAGCATGCCGGTAGCTTCCTTGAAAATAGTTTCAAGATTTTCAAAGATAGTAGCTTCAGAAATAGAATGGCCAACTGTTTCAGCGTCGGTAGAATCACAAAGCAGAACTAAAACACCTTCATCACCGAATTGTTTTAGAGCACCCAGATTAGCTGGCTCATCATTGACGGGATTAGGATCGAATTTAAAGTCAGCCGTATGCATAACATTTCCTACCGGTGTGCGAATTAATACACCCAAGTCATCAGGAATATTATGATTCATGTGGAAAAATTCCACTTCAAAATAGTCGCCCATTTTTACCACATCGCCACTTTTAACCAGATTAATGTTTAATTTGGGCAGTTGAGGAAATTCTAGATGGCGTTTCATGACAATGCCGCGGGTAAGTTGGGCAGTATAAATATCCGGATTGCCTAATTTTTGTTGGAGATAAGGAACAGCGCCGATATGATCCATATGGCCGTGAGTTAAAATTAGGCCGCGGATATTTTTCTCTTTGCCTTCCAGGTAGCCAGTATTGGGAATGATAAAATCAATACCTGGCATGTTTTCTTCGGGAAACATAATGCCGGCATCAATGATGACAATATCGTCCTTATACTCAAGCATATACATATTTTTGCCTATCTCACCCAAACCGCCTAAAGCAATAATCTTGAGAGTATCATCTCCATTGGCATTTTGTGGTGCACCAATTTTTCCCTCATGAATGTGGGTTGGAGGTAAACGTCGTTGGGTAGCCAATCGGGGCCGGCGATCATTGAATTTTGATCGTGAGCGTCGTTGACGGCGCGGCTGATTGCGTTCAGAAGCAGATTGAGTTGCAGCTAAAACCGGCCGAACTTCGGCGTTTGATTCACTATTTGTTCGAGAAACTTCCGGAGAAGGCTTAACTTCATCACGAGTTTCAGAATCTTTCTTAATCATTTTCTGAATTTATTAGTGGGCGAGAGAGGATTTGAACCTCCATGACCTTGCGGCCACTAGCTCCTGAAGCTAGCGCGTCTGCCAATTTCGCCACTCGCCCCATATTATTATCTCGGCAGAGCCTCGGTCAAAAAACTGTATCCAGGTGGTGGCCCGGGGCGACTTTTGTCACCCGTAAAAGCTGTGCTAGCTCTCTTTCACCCACCTGGGCATTATTTAAAAAGGTGAAATTAAGAGAGTTATTCTTTCTTTAATCTCTTAAATGTTTCTATGAGTTCGGTTTTCTCGGGGTCTATACCTAGGTTTTGAGCCAATAAATAACTTGTCCAAAGGCCGAAAATATAGCTATTGAGAGCCTTGCCTAGCAAGGACTGACCGGAGAGATTAACAGTGTGATAATTATATCCTATCTGGTTAAAAAAAGCAATAGCAGTATCAATATCTTTGTGAACCCCATCTTTTATAAGAATAGGGAAAAAATGATCCTTATTTTGGCTGGTAAAAATTTCAATTTCATTATGAACAGCAGCCGGCAGTGAGTTCCATAGAGCTGGTAATTTTGTATTTTCATTGAACAGTATTTTCCAAAACAAGGCTATTTTTCGGAGATTATAGGGCGCATATATAACCGGAACTTTCTGGCCGATCATTTCGGCTAGTTGTTTGCCTTCTGACTCTGTATCCATTGCCGATAAGGGCAGCTCTCTTTCCAGCCCGAGAAGTCCAAAGAGAGCGCCTGTCATATAGCCAGCTCCTAGACGAGCGGGCAATGATTTATCAGGCAGGATAATGGTAGGAATATTTTGAGTTTTTGTCTTTTCACCTAATGCGCCGCCTTTGGTGATAATATATGTTTCAAGACCTAGTTCCTGGGCTTTATTAAAAGAAGAAATAGTTTCTTGGGTATTACCAGACCATGATATGCATGCTACAAGGTCTCCAGCATGAATATTATTGGGTAAGCCATAGTCTTGCCATACAACTATATCTTCCTTGACGAAAGAAAGAAATATTCCGGAAATGCTCGAGCCGCCCATACCGCAGATCACTACCCGACTATATGCTTTTTGTCCTGAAAATTGAGCAGCTAGCTGTAAACCCTGCTTCAGAGAAGACAGAAATTGAGAAATTGCGTCGCGCATTGCTAAAAAATTCTAATTTTGCCAGACTCGTTTGGTATTAATATACCATTTTTCGGCGTTTGCGAAACGATCAGCCGGCATTGAGATAATTTCGCTTTCGAATCCGTGAATTTCTTTACCCTGGCCGTAAAGATAATATGGGCTGTAAAG
>DASPWL010000029.1:0-4579 GCA_035637795.1 Minisyncoccota bacterium
TCGATACGTAAGGGCAGCTTGGCTGTTGCAGGTAAGAAACTGATCTTCTCGGTAGCCCTCGTTGATGAGAGTACGGTAACGGTCCTGGCGACCTTGTGGAGCCAGAGCCGATATAGCTGGAATTGCTTCAGTCATGCCACCTCCCTGATAGGATGTAATATACACCCCTTCTTAAAGCACGTAGATAAATATCTTACACTCCTTTATATAAATGTCAATTAAAGCACAGGTTAACTTTTAGATTTATGTATTTGTCGCTGCAGCTTCTTTAAGAGTGGTAATTCCCATTCGATACTTAAAATTAAAAATAGAAGAGCAGCACTATAAGTAAATGCAGTGATGATTTTGGGCGAAACTAGTAAATGAAACCAAGCATAATAAATAATAAGCAATAAAGCCGATTTGATTCAAAGAAGTATACTGTCCAGCCTGATTTTGTAAATAAGCTTCAGCAGTAGTGAGGGGACATTCTCTGTATAAAGACCAGATAACTATTATGGTTAACAACAATAAAGTTTCAACAGGTCTAAATCTCTTTATTCTGACACTCAAGAAAATACCTATAAAAACGAACAACATTAATGCCGCGTGAATGATTGTTAGGAGGTTTGCTATTAAGAGATATGACATCGGATCATCTATTAGCGGTTAATTGAGCGGGATAGGGGAATCTCTCCTCGTTCCTGCTGGCAGGAACTTCGTTGTCCGGGGCAGCGGTGAAGCCAAATCGTTGGCTTCACCGGCGTTCATCAAACAATGTTTGATTCACTTCTGCCCGTTCAATTCCCCTAAACTTATTATCTATTTAGAGCGGGATAGGGGAATTGAACCCCTGTACTCTGCTTGGAAGGCAGATGCACTACCATTGTGCTAATCCCGCAGATTGTGGCGCCTGCCTGCCGGCAGGCAGGTAATACCGATATACCAATCCCGCATTAATCTATTTCTTTTTCAATTTTTTCCTCCGGAATCCTATGGGCAGCAATTTCAAGATTACAACTCTTATGCTCTTTACACCAAGCTTCACATTTTTCAGCCCATTCTTTTTCGGAATAAACTAAACCACATTCTGGGCATTTATATGTTTTGTTATTAACCATTTGTCGGGCTGCTGGGAGTCGAACCCAGTCTACCTGCTCCCAAAGCAGGCGTACCACCGTCATACGCCAGCCCGTTATAGTAACTCTTCCACTCTTATTAAAGCGCTTATTGGAAAACTCAATCTCAATTTATTGGATCTATTTGACCGATCAACAACTACGTGAGCGCTTAAAATTTTTGCTTTAGTTTTCTTTAAAGTTTTTGCCATACGCTTTAAACTACTGCCCGTTGTGAAAACATCATCTACTAAAATTACATTATCATTTTTTATTGGTACATAACCATCAATTAATGTATTCCGGCCATGCTTTCTTGCTTTTTCTCGGATAAGTACAAGTTTTAGGTTTTTTTCCAAAGCAATCGCGCTGGCTAAAGGCAAACCTCCATACCCAGTGCCTGCAATGCAAGTTGCATTATTTTTAATTCGTCGGGCAATTTTAGAAGCAAGCAATTTTAACATTTTAGCACTTGCATAAGCTGCTTTCATGTCTACGTAAAAATCAGCAATTAAACCGCTGGTTAATTTTACTCGTTGTTTTTTTATAATCTGTAGCGCTTGTAGTTGGTTTTTTAAGTTACTCATGTACCCCCGGGGGGAATCGAACCCTCATCAACGCCTTAGAAGAGCGCTGCTCTATCCGTTGAGCTACGGGGGCATAGGGATAAAATCCTTTAGATTTTACCATAAAAATCTATTGTTTACAATTCTTCTTTTAGGTTATAAAAGCGGAATTAATGCCCGTTTTACATAGTTCTTGATAATTAGTCAATGGTACGCTATACTCTTTAGGCCATGAAAACATCACTTATTATCGTTGCGCTATTATTGATTGCTGCCGGAGCCTTTTTTGCATTCCGAGGTATTGTCAATAAGGAAACACCGACTCCAACGGCAACTCCATCTGTTTCGTTGAGTCCTTCTCCTTCAGAATCTCCGCAAGGGCCAAATATTACAGTGACATCACCAAAATCGGGAGATATGGTGGGTAATCCCATTACTGTCACCGGCACGGCTCGAGTCTTTGAAAATACATTTAACTATGCTCTAAAGGACTCTAAAAATAAAACTCTATATGAAAACTTTGCGATGACTGATGCCAAAGATGCCGGAATTTTCGGGAATTACACGGTAAAAATTCCAGTCCCGGTTAATGCGCCTAAGGATCTTGTTGTTGAAGTGTTCGAGTATTCAGCTAAGGATGGTTCGGTCATTAATCTGGTTCAGGTGCCGGTAAAACTTTCGAGCCAACAAACAATGACCGTCAAAGCTTATTTTAGCAAAGGGTTAAATCCAACTGACTGCAGTAAAGTCGTAGCTTTAAATAGAACGGTAATTACTACACGGGAGCCGGCGTTTATCTCTTTGACAGAATTATTGAAAGGTTTGACAACTTCAGAGAAGCAAGCCGGATACAATACTAATATCCCAGATAATGTCCGAATTAATTCATTGACAGTTCGCAGCGGTACGGCCTATGTGGATTTTGATGAAGCTCTTCAGAACCAAGTTGCCGGTTCCTGTCGAGTAATGGCTATTAAAGCCCAGATAACTTCTACTTTAGAGCAGTTCTCTTCAATTAATAGCGTGGTAATTTCAATCAACGGCCATACGGAAGGTATTCTACAGCCGTAATATAAAAACAGATTCTAGGGAGCTGTTTTTATATTGAATTTAAGTCAAAATCTGATATAATTATAAGGATTATATGGGGACTATGGTGTAACGGTTAACACAGCGCTCTGTGGAAGCGCGGACATGGGTTCAATTCCCATTAGTCCCCCAGGTTTATTTCATTTTGCCGTCACAATTTGCTTTTTTAAAAAGCAAACCGCGCCTTAGAAAGCACGCGGTTTGCGGTTTCTCGGCGCGGGTTACGAGGCGGTTTCTTCTTCCTCGGTTTGGCAGGAAGTGCACAGCGTGGCGCTTGGCATGGCCTCCAGGCGTTTGACAGGGATTTCCGCTTGGCATTTACGGCAAATCCCATACTGTTCGGTTTCGATGGCCTGGATGGTCGTCTCAAGCCGCTGGGCCTCCCGGGATCTGATCTCGGCCAGTTGCAGTTCGAGGCCTTGCTGGTAGTTTGTCTCGCTGGCATCAGCGAAATCACGAGCACCTACCAGCTCCCGGCTGCGGAGACTGCGAATGGACCTGCTAACGTCTTGAATGATCTCGTGCTGTTGCGCCAGCACTTTCAGCTCCAGGCCTGTCTTCAATTTGGCTCTTGCTAGCATGTCACCACCTTAGTTTAGGAACTCAAATGGAATTCTACATATTATTTTATTATAGGTCAAATTGATTGAATAATTCATAGATTTTCGCTAGGATACATAGGATTATTACTTATGAATCATAAGGAGATACGGGAAAAATTTAAAAAGTTTTTTGAATCCCACGGACATACTTGGGTTGCTTCATCTTCGCTTTTACCTAACGATCCATCGGTCCTTTTTACCACGGCTGGCATGCAACAGTTTAAGCAATACTATACGCACCCAGAAAATGCTCCTTCTAAAAATGTTATTTCGATCCAAAAATGCATCCGGACTTCTGATATTGATGAAGTTGGAGATGAATCTCACCTGACATTCTTTGAAATGTTGGGTAATTTTTCTTTTGGCGGGTATTTTAAAAAAGAAGCTATTGAGTGGGCATATGAATTTATTACTAAAGAAATGGGATTACCCATTGATTACGTTTCTGTATTCGGCGGAGAGAATGGAATCCAAGCAGACGATGAATCAGAACAAATATGGAAATCAGTTGATCCCGCTATCGAAGTAAGAAAATTTGGCCGAGCTGATAATTTCTGGGGGCCAACCGGCGATGAGGGCCCCTGTGGCCCGACCACAGAAATTTATGTAAATGGCATCGAGATTTGGAACATTGTTTTTAACCAGTATTATCAAAATAAAGACAGATCTCTAAAATCACTAGAAATATCAGGTATTGATACAGGTATGGGCTTAGAACGTTTAGCAATGGCAGTACAAAAGGTTAATAATATTTTTGAAACCGATTTATTTAAACCGCTTATGGATATGGATTTGATGCCAAAAGAATTGCCAGAAGGAATCAAGCGCATTATTGCCGACCATTCTCGTGCGTCTACATTTATTATCTCTGATGGTGTACCGCCTTCTAATAGAGAACGGGGCTATATCTTGCGTCGTCTATTGCGTCGCATTTTCGTGTACATACATATTCATAAATTGAGGCCTGATACTTTGGAAGAGTTGATGAAAATTATTTTTGATAAATACCGCGGTATTTATCCAGAATTTTTGGTAAATCGTGATAACACAATTAATACTATGTGGGCGGAATATGAAAGGTTCAATAAGACAGTCGGCAGAGGTATAAAAGAACTTGAGAAATTGGAAAAGATAGACGCTCCATCAGCATTTACTCTTTACGAAAGTTATGGCTTGCCTTATGAAATTATAAAGGAAATAGGAAAAGAAAAAGCTCAACAATTGA
>DASPWL010000030.1:0-1575 GCA_035637795.1 Minisyncoccota bacterium
TAAGAATCAGTTGGCAGATTTTCCTGGTTGCCCGTCAATCCATAGCTTATCCTGACTTTAAGATTATCAAGCCACGTTTTCTCCTTTAGAAAATTCTCATTGGTGGCTCTCCATGCTAATGCAATGGAAGGAAAATTTCCCCAGCGGTGGTTTGCCCCGAATTTTGAAGAACCGTCCCGGCGAAAATTTGCAGTAAGAAGGTAGCGGTCATCATAATTATATACAACCCTGCCAAGGAAAGAAATCAGTTTTACTTCATTTTTATAAGAGAAGATGTCATTTGTGTGGACAATAGTAGCAGTGCTGAGGTTATTGTTTAGTAACTCAGGAACGAGGAAGCCATACGCACTAAGTCCAAACCCGTCGTTCAGGTATTTATTGTATTCATATACGCCGGTAAAATCAAATGTCTGTTTCTCAAAGCTTTTTTGATAATTACCGTGTATATCTCCTGAGAAGTTTTGTTTATTATGGTTGGCTTTTACCGCTTCTGCCAAAAAGTTTGTTCCCGGTAGGGAGGGCCTAAACCTGTCGTATAATTCATTGCCTCTTGAAAGAGCTCCAAGCACGCCCAGTTTCATTCCCTTGAACAACTCATAATCGGCCTTTAAAGATCCCTGGAAAAAATTTTCTCTTAGTTTGAAATAAAACTCTTTTAAAATGAATAACGGATTTATTGAGTTAGTGGGTGGCTGATAGTATGAACCATCCGGATTATAAACCGGC
This sequence comes from Minisyncoccota bacterium, assembly GCA_035637795.1. Lineage (GTDB taxonomy): Bacteria > Patescibacteriota > Minisyncoccia > 2-02-FULL-40-12 > GWA2-44-9 > DASPWL01. The sequence continues at coordinate 727 of DASPWL010000030.1, forward strand.
CATACCGGAAGATATCGTTCTGCAGTTGTGAAAATAGGATTTCCGAAGAAGCGTGACTCGTTGAGAGACGTTTGATCCGGCAATAAATCCCGTTTGATAGTTGAAGTATTGATGCCATACCTGATCTCCAGTTTATTCTTCAAACTTTTTTGCACAGCATTAATGCGGCTTGTTATTACTTCCTTCCCATTATTAAGAATAATGCCTTGTTGCTTTGTATAGCCAACAGAACCGCGAATATTTAACTGATCAGTGCCGCCGCTTATACCGATTGAATGGCTGTGAGAAAATGCTGTTTGAGAAATTTGTTTTTGCCAGTCTGAATTGCCACCGGCATCTAGACTACCAGCATTCATACCTGCTGTTGCTTGTCGCCACTCGGCGCCCGATAAAAGATCGAGCCAGTGGACCCTTGTTTCCATACCTGCATAACCATTATAATCAGCAGTAATTTTTCCTGTCCTGCCTTTTTTTGTAGTCACCAATATCACTCCATTCGCCCCTCTTGCTCCATATATAGCCGCCGCCGAAGCATCTTTTAAAATATCAAACGATTCCACATCTGATGGGTTCAACGTCGTAATGGCCTTCTGAAAATCATCAATGGCTATCCCATCAATTACCAGCAATGGTGGTTGTCCTTCCAGCGATGTGGCTCCTCTTAGACGAACAGTAAATTCTCCATTGGGGTCCCCACCCGGCTGAACGATTACGACTCCGGGCACCTTGCCCTGTAGTTGTTGCATCGGATTCGTAATTACGCCCCGGTTGAATTCATCTACAGTTAATTTAGATACCGCCCCGGCAACATCTTTTCTCCTGGATGTTCCATAGCCTATAATTACCACA
>DASPWL010000031.1:0-4865 GCA_035637795.1 Minisyncoccota bacterium
AGGATTTAAAAAAGTGCATTACTGATTTAAACCTAGGTGATCAAATTATTTTCAAAGGATTCGTACCCCATACCCAAATGCCGGCGCTCTATAAAGAAGCAGATATGGTGGTCAATCTTACTCCTACCGGCGGCATCGACAAAACGAATTTGGAAGCGATGGCATCGGGATGCATTACTCTTACCTCAAATCAGGTATTTAGAAAATATTTTGGCCAATATGCCAGCCAACTTATTTTTGAACACAATAATGCTCAAGATTTGGCTGATAAAATATTTGATTTAGCAAGGCAGACTTCTGAAAAGAAAAAAAATATAAGCGATTTTTTAGTTAACATTGCCCAATCATATTCAATTCCTAAAGTTATCGCTAAAATTTCAGCATTACTATGAGAATTCTATTTATTGCCTCATCGTCTCCATTCAATGAACAGCTTAAAAAGGCATTTCAAGCCAATGGCGTTGAAATTTTACATCTTGATGACCGGTTAAATCAGCTTGTGCCGGCAACATTGGAGCGCAACCATATTATTTGGCAATTAAGCCGAAAAATAAATTTATTCAGGCGTTTGAACAATCAATTGTTTGCTAAGCGGTTGGTTGAGGCGGCTCAAAAATTTAAACCCGACGTATTATTTGTCAATAAAGGACTTATCATCAAGCCCGCGACCTTAAAGACATTAAGTTCACTGGGTATTAAAACAGTAAATTGGTGCCCGGAAAATACTCAAAATGAACCCTACCGAAGTTGGTTGAACAACGTTGCACCGCATTATGATTATTTCCTCAGCTTCGATTCAGCGGCTGTAAAAAAGATTAAAAATCAAACCCGCGCTCACTATGTCCCATTTGCCGTTGATCCAGCAGCATATGATGGCGGTGATATTTCTCAATCTGATCGTTCTCGATTTGAGAGCGATATATGTTTTATTGGTGCGCCGTATCCAGAACGAATTTTGCTTTTAAGTCTGCTCGATAATTTGAATCTGAAAATTTTTGGTTGGGAAGGATGGAAACAGACGTCTCTGGCGGCGCATTATTATGGTCCGCTTAATGCATTTGAATCGGCTAGAGCATATCGATGCGCAAAAATCTGCGTGAACACTAACCTTGAACCGCCTACCGCTGGTGTTAATGTCAAAACGTTTGAAATTCCGGTAGCCGGTGGCTTTCAGCTTTCTGATTACCGGACTGATATTCACGGTCTTTTTGAAGTCGGAAAAGAAATTGAAGTTTTTCGTGATAAAAAAGAATTTCAAGCTAAAGTAACTCACTATCTTTCTCACGACAGTGAACGTGATGCTATTGCTCGAGCCGGACGCGAAAGAGTATTAAAAGAACACACGCTGGATCACCGAGTTGGCCAGATGCTTGAAATCATTACAGCTTAATTATGAAAGTCCTCTATTTTGGCTCCTACAATCCCGAATATTCTCGCAATCGGGTCTTAATCAATGGCCTACGCCAAAACGGCATTGAAGTTATTGAATGCCGGGATAATTCTCAAGGGTTGAAGAAATTATTCAAACTTGCAGGCAAACACTGGAAACTGCGAAATGAATATGATGTAATGGTCGTGGGCTTTCCCGGCCATGAACTGATGTTTTTAGCCCGCCTGCTGACCAGAAAACCGATAATTTTTGATGCTTTTACATCTCATTACGGCGGATATGTCTTAGACCGTAAACTCGTTTCTCTTTCAAGCGCGCGGGCCCTTTATTATCGTTTTCTGGATCATTGGTCATGCCGTTTGGCTGATCTGGTACTTTTAGATACTCAAGCCCACATTAATTTTTTTGTTCGAGAATTTGGTCTGCCGCAAAAAAAATTCCAACGGATTTTTGTCGGCACCGATGAAAAAGTTTTTTCCCCTAAATTAAAACCAGCCGGCTTGAGCCAGTTTATAGTTCATTTCCATGGTAATTTTATTCCCTTGCAGGGAATCGAATGTATCGTAAAAGCTGCCAGTTTGCTGAAAGATGACAACATTCATTTTAATATTATCGGCCGGGGCCAGACATATGGAGATGTGAGAAAAATAGCCCAGGAACTTAAAATAAAAAACGTTTTATTTATTGATCCGGTGCCGTATGAGAAATTGTCTGATTTCATGGCCATGGCCGATATCTGTCTCGGGATATTTGGCAGTACACCAAAGACATTGCTGGTGATTCCTAATAAGGTTTTCGAAGCTTTGGCCATGGCTAAGCCGGTTATTACCGCTGATACTCCTGCTATTCGCGAGTTGCTCACCGATAAAGAAAACTGTGTGCTTGTACCAGCGGCAAATCCTCAAGCATTGGCGGAAGCGATTCGCAATCTTAAAAACAGCGAGGATAAAAGCGAGCGAATTGGGAAAAATGGCTATGAATTATTGCAGTCAAAGCTTACCACAGGCCAAATTGGCCTGGAATTGAAACGACTATTAGAATCTTTCCATGCAAAGTAAAGATAAGGATAAAATTATAGGTCAAACTGCTCATGATACGTTCTATGAGACGTATTGGCAGGTTCGCGGCAGGATGAAAATGAAACCGCGCTATTATATTTTTGCTTCTTGGATTAAGTCTGGAAGCAAGATATTGGATATTGGCGGCGGCGATGGGGTCTTTGGTGAATACCTCCATGATACTTTAAATTGTGATATTGTTTGCCTCGATATTTCTCATAAGGCATTAGAAATGGCCCGCCAACGTGGTCTTAAAACAGTTCAGGCTGATGCTACCAAACGACTTCCTTTTGATGATAATGAATTTGACTATACAATTTCCTCGGAATTTATAGAGCATATTCCCAATTCAGAAGATGCGCTTGCCGAGGCAATGCGGGTAAGCAGGGAGCATTTTTTGGTTTCATTTCCTAATGCGGCCTATTGGCGCTATCGTTTTCAAATGCTTTCTGGTCGGACACCAAAACAATGGGAAAAGCATCCGGCCGAACACCTTCGTTTCTGGGCAATTCCTGATTTTATCGAATGGGTGGATATGAATGGCTTTGAAGTTAAGGAATATAAAGCCAGCAACGGAAGAAAATATTTGCGGGATTTCTGGCCTAATCTATTTGGATTCCAAATGTGCTATAAGGTTGGCCAAAAATAGACATGAATATCCTTGTTGCCGGATTTCCTTATGTCCGGGAAGAATATTTTGCTACTTTTAGAAAGTATCACGACCGGGATGCAATTTTTTTCTTGCTCCCATCCCGGTGGGAGGCTAAAGGAGGAAAAGTAGTTTTTTACCCGCCTAGTGACAAAAATATTCTGACTACAAAAGCATTTTTTTATCATTCTAATTATCCTTTAATTGGCGGATTGCTTAAGGGCTGGATGCCGTTATTTCCCTTAGTACTTATGCAAAATCTCCGAAAAGTATCTTTGGTTTACAGTTGCAGTGAACCGACATTGCTGACCACAGTTTATTTTGGTTTTTGGACGAAACTCTTTGGCCGTAAGCACGTGCTCTTCAGCTGGGAGAATATTGCCTATGAGAAAAAATTTCACGGCATCAAACTTATGCTCAAGCGCCTGATTGTCAATCTTAATCTTTTATTTTCTGACGGCGTGATTTGCGGCAGTACTAAAGGCAAGGAAATTTTTTCTCGATTAACATCAAAACCGATTGCGGTAATTCCCATGAGCGGCGTAGATACAAAATTATTCAGCCCTATATCCGGACCTAAGGAATTCCAAGGCATAAATCTTGAAGATAAAATTGTGTATACATTTGCCGGAGCGATTGGCTATCGCAAGGGAATTCATCTTTTTTTAGAGGCATTTTCTAAAATTGCCGATCAATTGCCTGATGCTTATTGCATTATTGCTGGAAGTGGAGAATACGAAAGGGAAATTGACAGACAAATTGCGCACAGCAGTTTAAAAGAAAAGATTATGCGCATTCCCTGGATTAAGCATCAAGAATTGCCCAAACTCTTAGCGATAAGCGATATTTTTGTCTATCCAAGTTTGCCATATGGTGGCTGGGAAGAGCAATTCGGCTATTCCATGGCTGAAGCTTCATTAATGGAGTTGCCGATTGTGGCCACGAATTCGGGATCGATTAGGGAGATTGTTATTGACGGCGTAACTGGCATTCTGGTAAAACCCGGATCAACAGACGAATTAGCACAGGCAATCATATATTTAGCAAAAAATTCAGATCTCCGAAGACAAATGGGCCAAGCCGGCCGGCACCATATTATGTCTAATTTCTCTAACCAAATAGTCGCTCAAAAATTCTATAATTTCTTTGAAAGAATTACTTCGGCTTAGTAAAATGAAATAAGCCGCAGCTGTATTTGGCGTTATGAAATAATTCCGGATTAGCATCATAAATCAATTGTCCTTGATCGGTAACGGCTGAAAATTCAATTAATTTTAAACCATTAAAATATTTTATGATTGTTTCAGGTAAATGGACTCGATGCGCGTTAAAATAGGTTTCTTCTTTGCCAATAGGCACGGAAAAATATAATTGACCTCCTGGGGCAAGGACCCGGATCAATTCACGACAGGCTTTTTCTGTACCCATTGGATCAAGTAAGTCGCCATAGCGGCCTAGACCAATATGTTCAGCCACGTGAAGACAAGATAATGATTTAATGGTGTTATCCTGAAAAGGCAAGTTACTGATATTTCCTTTTACATTTGTCAGCTTATCTAAGGTTGCATCTAATGGGCGAATATCTACAAATTTTACATTAGTGATGGTGGTTAAAAATCCCACTAGATCAACTTGTGATCCCACATCAACATGTTCCAAGGGCTTTGATGCCTGTATTTTTTTGACTGTCCAGATGCTTTGATAAAAATAATGCGAATCAAATAAAGTTTTAGAGGTTTTTTCTCCCAATCGAGGCTGAAGATAGAGT
>DASPWL010000032.1:0-17133 GCA_035637795.1 Minisyncoccota bacterium
ATATTGCCAATTGCATCACTTGGGCATTGAATGAAGGACCGTATATTCTTCGACTTCCGAAAGCCCGCGAGTTGGGGAAAGAACGTGCGGCGTACCTTCAGAACTTCATTGACACGATCAAGCGACAGCATTCGGACCTTGGCCTGGTACCGTATCCGAGTATCTGACCTGATGCTAGGCCAGCTGAAACCGGGGAAGAAATTCCCCGGTTTACTTTTTGGCTTAAAATATGATATATCTACATTCTATGGACGTACAACTCCGGCCTGTAATTGACTTTGGTCGCATGCCTATTGCTAATGCTTTTTTGACACCGGAACAATTTGCGGACGAGTATTTTTATCATATGGTTCTGGGCTATGATTCTAAAACTAAGGCTGTTGGTTTAGTGCATACGGTGCCTCTAGAAAAAATGTTCCACGAAAACTATGCTTATTTTTCTTCGACTTCAAAGGGAATGCAAAAACATTTTCGGGAAACGGCCGAGAAGCTTCTACCCTACATAAAAAAAGGATTAGTTGTAGAGTTGGGGAGTAATGACGGGATTATGCTTGAAGCCTGGAAAGATTTGGGTGTTACTGCCATTGGCGTCGAACCTTCAAAAAATGTAGCCGATGTTTCAAAAGCCAAAGGCCATCAGGTAATTGCAAAATTTATGAGTGATAAAGTAGTTGATGAGATTTTGAAGCGGGGGTCGGTTTCTTTGGTTTTTTCGGCTAATACATTCTGCCAATTTGCTGATTTTCAGACATATTTGGGGTATGTGACAAAACTTATCGGGAAAAAAGGTATTTTTGTTTTTGAAGATCCTTACTTGCTGGATATCATTGAAAAAACTTCATACGATCAAATTTATGATGAGCACGTCTGGTACTTCACTGTCTCATTTATCAATAGCATGCTTGAACCCTTAGGGTTTCACGTCTTTGATTGTGAACATATTGAGGTGCATGGAGGAGAATTACGAATGTATGTTGGTCACAAAGACACATATAAACGCAAGCCAACAGTGAATAGGTGGCTTGCCAAAGAAAAAGATTTAGATAAAAAACTCGCCCTCTTAGATAAAAATATAAAAAAATCAAAAGTCGAATTAGTAGGACTTCTGCATGATTTGAAAAAACAGGGAAAACGAATATGCGGTTTCGGCGCTGCTTCCAAGGGGGTTATAGTCACTAATTACTGTGGCATTGGACCGGACCTCATTCCATTTATCACTGATAACACTCCGATTAAACAAGGGAAATTTTCGCCTGGTATGCATATTCCGATTGTCCCGCAGGAAGAATTCAAGAATGTTGACGTAGCTTTTCTTTTTGCCTGGAATCATCAACGGGAAATTAATCAGTATCAAGCCTGGTTTACTAGAGGCGGCGGTCGCTGGCTGACGCATGTGCCTTATCCCCAATTGATTTAATATGAATAATTCAAGAAAACCAATTCGAATGGCTGACCCATGGGTTACTAACCATGAGCGGCGGGTAGTCGATGAGGCGATGCGTAACGGTTGGACGAATTATGACTATGTGGAAAAATTTCAGCCGGCATTTGCAAAGTATCATGGCAGGAAATTTGGCGTCATGACACCTAATTGCACATCAGCCATTCACTTAATTCTGTTGGCTCTCGGGATTCATGAAGGAGATGAAGTAATTGTACCTGACTGTACCTGGACCGCATCAGTGGCACCGATTACCTATCAGCGAGCAATTCCTGTATTCTGCGATATTGAAGCAGATACATGGTGTTTGGATCCAAAATCGGTTGAGAAAAGGATTACTAAAAGAACGAAGGCAATTATCGTCGTGGATCTCTATGGAAATATGCCCAACATGGATGCATTAGTGAAAATTGCCAAAAAATACAAACTCTTTCTGATTGAAGATGCCGCTGAAGCGCTTGGCTCAACCTATAAAGGCATTAAGGCCGGTAAATTCGGGATCGGGTCGGTATTCAGCTTTCATCGAACCAAGACGTTGACGACTGGCGAAGGGGGAATGCTTTTAGTAGACGATAAAAAGTTGTATGAGCGAGCCATGTTTTTGCGCGATTTGGGTCGCGACCCCAAAATTTCTTATTATATTCTAGAAGCAGGTCCCAAATACATGCCATTTAATATTCAGGCAGCCATTGGATACGCCCAGTTTCAGCGGTTAGACAAACTTCTTGCTAAAAAGCGTCAGATTTTTAAATGGTATCAAAAGCACCTTGCTGACATACCGGATATTCAGCTGAATATGGATACTAAAGATGTTCATAATGGAGTCTGGGCAACGTCGCTTGTATTTGGGAAATCGCTTGATATGACGAGGGAAAAAGCTATCGAAGGATTGACGGTGCTTGGTTTACCATCACGTCCTTTTTTCTATCCACTCTCATCATTGCCAGCCTATGTCCACTATAAAACTGGCGATAAGAAACGTAATCCGGTAGCGTACGATGTATCAGCTCGCGGCATTACCTTGCCGGCATCATATGATCTCACTGAACAACAAGTTAGAGAATACTGTAAGGCGATAAAGACTATTCTTAAGATGCCGTGACATACGCTTTCCGAAAATATTTGAATGTGTTTTTAACGAGTATCGCACTCGTTATTGTTTTCTTGTTAATAAGAAATATTGGAGGCCGTCAGTTTCTGTATTCTATTACTCTAATAAATTGGAAGTTTTCTTTAATTGCATTTGTTTTATACCTGGCGGTAAGCACATTGAAAGCTGTTCGTTTTCAGGTTTTAGTTGGTACCCATGTAAATATCTTGGCATTGCTTCGCATTGTATTCCTGCAGAATTTTTTCAATCTTATTCTTCCATTTAAAATTGGAGATCTTACATATGTTCATCTTCTTCATCAGCGCAGCCAGGTTAAGCTCGGTAAAAATATTGCCTCTCTTATTAGTTCGCGAATTTTTGATTTTTTGAGTCTTATTTTAATTTTTTCCGGTGTTGTATTCGCCACCAATTCTCAAGCACGCATTGCAACGTTGCACCTAACGCCGATTACTACCGGTGTATTTATTTTTTTTCTAATTCTGCTCGGAATATTTATTTTTGCGAGTCGCTGGCTGGTTCGTCTTTTCGTTGCCGGCATTAACTGGTTGCGTCTTCAAGATAATCGCTTTATTTATACCTTAATTGAAAAATTACGAGAATTTAGTTCTGCTTTTGCTGAATTGCGGACGAATGTGATGTTTGTAAATGTAGCCAGCCTGTCACTTCTCATATGGTTCTTAACATTTATTATCGGCATATTTATGTTTCGGAGTGTTGGGCTTACCCTACCCAATGGATTAGCCCTATTTGCATATGCTTTTCCGATTCTCATCGGCCTACTGCCTTTATTTATTATTGGAAATCTGGGTTTTTATGAAGGTTCAGTTATTTTTGGTCTTTTTCTGGTGGGGATCAGTCGAGATCAGGCCATTCTTACAAGTCTGCTGTTGCACATGCAAGAAATACTTTTTGTGCTCACAGTAGCTATAATTAGTATAGGTATGCCTAAGATATTCAAATATGTATCGATTGCATAAGTGGGTTATTTTAATGCTGATATTAGCCCTGGGCTCAGGATTGTTTTGGAATAGACAGGTATTAGGAAAACCGCCAATGGAAAATACCGACCAATTGCTATATGACCATTTGGCTCAGCGCATCAACCAAGATGGGCAGTTTATTTATCAGGGTAAACCAGCCCTTGTTGAGCCGGGTTATCCTTTTTTTCTTTCAGTCATATATCGCATATTTGGCCATAATTATGACGCAGTCCGGGTGGTTCAGATAATTTTGTTTGCATTAACCATATTTATTGTATTTTTATATGCCAAGAGCATTGTCAGTTTTCCGGTAGCTATAGGATCGGGTATTGTAACCGCTGGTTTTTATGGATTAGCTAATCAAGCTGGCCTTCTCATGCCGGAGACACTCTTTACTTTTTTATTGGCATTATTCTTGTATATGATGTACCGCAGTGAGAAAGGCAGTCTCTGGTGGTTCTTTGGAGCAGGAAGCATCCTAGCTGGCGCAGCTCTGACCAAAGGGGCAATGGAATTTTTTATTGTTGTTGCTCTTGGATATATTTATTACCTAAATCGAAAATCATCTTGGCGTATAGTAGGATTAAAGCTGCTACTATTTAGCATTGGTTTTGGCATTATCCTTGTACCCTGGCTGGTTAAAGAACGTACTATCGGTGGAGATATTGCCGTTGCTCCGCGGGGAGGACTTACATTACTTGGTGAAACAGAATTTCTCCAAAGCATTTCAAAAAATCCCATTGGTCATTTTATTGGCATTACATTTGGATACTATTTTGCCCAGAAACTCTATCCTGATATCAATATTACGGCATTTCGCGACGCACCTAATGTTGACAAACGAGTGAGTAATTTATTGAGAAGCGGTAAGAGCTACCAGGAAATCAATTCGCTCTTTATGAAAGAAGCCGAACAGTATATTTTTGCTCATCCCCAGCTCTATCTTTTTGGTGGGATGATAAATTTAATCAGTTTGAATAGCCCAATTATTCTTCGGGGGTCGTTGTGGCAGAATACTATAGCCATCCATCCTATGTTTGCTGATGGCCGGCATCCCGAATACCCTGATTGGGGAAAAACAATCATTATCTTGGGTATCCGCACTTTATGGTTTTTATTTTTGTTCTTGGTTATTAAAGGGGGATTAGTTTTGAAAAATAATCTTTACCGGTATGGCTGGATTTTTTTCTTGGTTATTTATATCAATTTTTTCTATTCTGCTCTCTATGCTATTCCCAGGTTTGCTTTACCTGTATATCCTTACTATTTCATACTCGCCATATGCGGATTATTTGCACTTATGCCAACTAAATATTTGAAAATTTACCATGGATAAGTGGAATGACATTTGGTTAGCTGACCACAATGATATTATGAGCGTCGGGCCAAGCGCTCAATCGAGAATTCGCTTGGTAAAAAATCTAATCATTCGTCTTTATAAACCAGACAGTTCAATTCTTGATGTCGGATGTGGAAGTGGCAGACTACTGGCCTCACTTTCGCGTTATAATAATTTTTCAACCCTTACTGGAGTGGACATTTCTCCTTCTGCGATAAATCTGGCATCTCAATCATGTCCGGCCGGACGGTTTGAAATCGTAGATATTGAGAAAGAAAAATTAAATGAAAAATTTGATCTCATTACCTGTATTGCTACACTAGACATTTTGGAAAATGATGTGGCAGCATTAGAGAATATTTCAGCTATGCTTAAATCGGGCGGAAATTTTGTTGTAGCTGTTCAACATGAAATGAAGTATTGGAATCGTTTAAATCAGCTGCGGGGTTATCGGCGATATAGTCTTCATGAACTCAAAGAAAAATGTTCGGACCAGGGCTTGCGATATTTAGAATCCTTTACCTGGGGATGGCCCTTATATCATTGGTACTATAAGATTTTTTTGGCAAGGTTTGATGAAAAGCTCCAAAACAATAAGGCCGGCAGTCTTACCCGCGCGGCGGCTAAATTGTTGAGTTTCCTATTTATGGCCGATGATATATTTATTAACAACGGCAAGGGTGATTGGCTATTTGCGGTATTTCAAAAATAATTCCTATGTCACTGTCCTATTATATTCGGAAAAGATTTAATAATGCTTATATTTTGGGAAAATGTATCCTATTTGCTTTTCAAAAAGGGCGCGCCCAGAAAGAAATTAGCAATCCTAAAAAGATTTTAATTTTTCAGCCTGCTCAAATGGGTGATATGGTTTGTACTACGCCTTTGTTTAGGGCAGTTAAGCGTCAGTATCCCCAGGTGCATCTTTATGTAATGGGGAAAGCTATCAATAAAGAACTGCTGGTGGGCAATAAAGACATTGATGAATACTTAGTTTATAGTTCTCGATTATCCTCTATTATCAATATGCTTCAAGGTAGGGGAATTGATTTTGCCTGTGTAACTTCTCCGAATTTTCTGCCACTTGCCGCGCTTTATCTGACTGGCATTCCTTGTATCGCAGTTCCAAAGATTACCGGTTTCAGTCCTTATGAGACAAAATCTTTTAAAATATTGCGCCATTTGGCGATCACTAAACCTCATCGAATGGGCCATTACGCACCTAAGGAATATCTGCGCCTTCTTGAACCGATTGGTATTTCTACGGACGATACTAAAAAACATCTTGTATTTTCGAAAGATGCAAACTTAAGAATTAACAATCTTTTTCAAGAACATAATGTCCAAACTTCAAAATTTATTGTAGGCATTGCACCTTCGGCAGGAAATAAAATTAAAATGTGGGGAAGAGATAAGTTTGCCCAGGTAGCAGACCATATTTACCAAAAATATAATGCCCAAATTGTTATCCTAGGTGGCAATAATGATAAAAATGAAGTCCAGGAAATGTTGAAACATTTAGATCCGGAAACAAAGGTTATCAATTTTCAAGGATTGCTTTCCATTGAAGAATTAAAAGCCGTTATTAGCCACCTCAATTTACTTATTAGCGTTGATTCGGGGCCAATTTATATTGCCGAAGCATTCAGTGTGCCTACGATTGACATTGTGGGGCCAATTGATGAGAATGAACAGCCGCCGATTGGAAAATTACACCGTATTGTTAAGGCAAATCGCAAGAAACCCGAACTCTACGTTATGAATGCCAGAATGTATAATAGAGAAGAAGCTCAACGTCAAACTAATGCCATTACTGTTGAAATGGTTATTAATGAATTTGAGGATTTATTTAAATTATTGAAATCATGAAGATTCTTGGACTCCATATAGAGACCCATGACACTGGTGCCGTCCTAATTGAGGACGGCAAAATTATTGCGGCTGTGAACGAAGAGCGTCTATCTCGAAAAAAAATGGATGGCAGTATTCCTTGGCGTTCAATATCTGAAGTCTTAAAAATCGCTAGTGCCAAAGAAGGCGATATAGATATTATTGCTTTTTCAGGACTTGAGCCGGGCTTAAAAAAGCTCTTTTATTTTTTCTGGCAGCAAGCACAACGTGCTTTGTATACCAAAGGGGCGTATTTAAAGTCTTTTTTTAAACCTAGTACCTTTGATTCTGGGCGATTTTTGAGGCAGACGGGCCTTGCCGCAGTGATTGAATATTTTAGAGTTGTTAAAGGAGTCAAAGAAATTATAAGAAAATTCAAGCAGAGAGGATTCTCCGGGAGTGTTATTTTTGTCGATCATGATCTGGCTCACGCAGCTGACGCTTATTTTACCTCCGGGCTTGAAAAAGGGTTAGTCGCCATCATAGAAGGTTCAAGCTTTTGTAATACGGCTTCATTTTGGCAGGCAGAAAACGGCGATCTGAAAAAAATCCATGAAATTCCTTTGCCGCACAGTATTGGCCGGTATTATGAAGTTGTAACTGCGATTTTGGGTTTTCATCCTAAAAAACATGGCGGCAAGATTACGGGCCTGGCGGCTTTTGGTAATCCAGGAAAATATTATGATAAAGTTGCGGCTTTGCTTAAGATCAAAGGACTTGAGGTAAAAGTCAGCCCAAAGTTGTTTTCTCTATACGATGAATATTTTGCGCGCGGGCGAAAGTTGCCGCAATATTTTGACGGCGCAAGTCGTGAAGACGTGGCAGCTGCTTTCCAAAAGCGCCTGGAAGATGTGGTATTGGAATTAATGCAAAATCTTTTGGCGAAATATCCGTCAGCCACAGTCATGCTTTCGGGCGGTGTTTGCGCTAATGTAAAATTGAATATGGAGATAATGCGTCTGCCGCAGGTTGAAAAAGTGTTTGTCCATCCTGGAATGGGAGATGTCGGACAAGCATTGGGAGTGGCGCTCTGGGCTTATAAAATTGCTGCTAGGAACTTCAAACCTTTTAAATTGGAAAATGTTTATTTTGGCTCTGAATATAATAATGAAGAAATTGAAAAAAATTTAAGGAAGCATGGATTAAATTATTCTAAGCCAGAAAATATGGCTATAGCTGTTGCTGAACTTTTAGCAGGCAAAAAGGTTGTTGGACTTTTTGAAGGCAGGATGGAATATGGTCCCAGAGCCCTTGGCAATCGATCTATTTTGTATCCGGCTACCGACCGTTCTGTTAATGATTGGCTTAATAAACAGCTCAAGCGTACCGAATTCATGCCTTTTGCGCCGGTAACGCTTGATGAGCGCGCTTATGATTGCTATCGCAAAAAAGATATTGATAAGTGTCGTCACGCTACACAGTTTATGACGATTGCTGTTGGAACCACTGAGTATATGCAGGAAAAAATGCCAGCAGCAGTCCATATTGATAAAACGGCTCGACCTCAGCTGATTAATCGCTCAATTAATCCCCTCTATTACGATATTTTAAAAAATTACGAAAAACTAACCGGACTTCCCACCTTGGTAAATACTAGTTTCAATATGCATGAGGAGCCGATTGTTTGCACTCCAGAAGATGCTATCAAAGCTTATGAAGCCAGTAAGCTTGATGCGTTGGCAATCGGCAGTTACTTAGTCTTAAGAAGCTGATCCTATTTTTTATGACCAAACGTAAGTATGTAAAATATAATAATAGCATAGAAGTAGCCTACCTTGATCATCTTGACGGAGGAGGCAGTGGCTTTGGGCAGCAGTATATCCCGGTTGTTAAAGAAAAAATGGGCAAGGTAGGTCATGTTTTTGAATTTTGTTCTGGGCCAGGTTTTATTGGCTTTTCTTTGTTAGCCAATAATCTTTGCGAAAGATTAACTCTGGCGGATATAAACCCGGAGGCAGTCGAGGTTTGTAAAGAAACAATTAAAAGCAATAATTTAGAATCGAAAGTTTCGGTTTATACTTCAGATAGTTTGGATAATATACCTGAAACTGAACAATGGGATTTGGTGGTCGGCAATCCACCTCATTGGTTCTCTGCTGATGGGAATCAATATAAAAAAGATATCCGGGTATTTGATCCAAATTTTCGAATACATCAGAAATTCTATAGAGATATTAGGAAATTTTTAAAACCATCTGGTTCGGTATTGTTGCAAGAAAATAAGGAGGCGACCAGCGTGGAGGATTTTAGAGGTATGATAGAAAAGAATGGATTAAAAATTGTGGAGGTGTTTAGTATGGTGCCTACTAAATCGAAAAAAAGTGCACTCCTCCCAAGATTTAATTTAGAGTTGTTCTACAAGATTTTTAATCCTCGTAAGATTTTCCAGTATTTTAAAATAACGAAGCGTCGTATATTGTTTCCTCAGCGTTTTTATTTTATTTGGTGCAAACTGAAATAAATGTATAAATTCATAAAAGAAACAATAAAAAAATTCTTTCCGTTTCTTTCTAAGGAGCCAAAGAGATACTCCTATCTTTTCCGCGTGATAAATGAAATAAAGCCAAAAAATATAATGGAAGTTGGCGTTTGGAATGGTAATCGGGCAGAGCAAATGATAGAAACCGCTAAAAAGTTTTGGCCAGCTTCTGAAGTTACCTATTATGGCTTTGATCTTTTTGAAGAAATGATAAAAGAATTAATGACAAAAGAAGTAGTTGGGGATGCTTCAAAGTTGAATGTCCTGCCGTTCATGCAAGAGATCAAAAAAAAACTGAGCAAAACCGGCTCTCATATTAAACTTTTCAAGGGCAATACCCTTGAGATTTTGCCTAAAGTGGTTCATTCTCTCCCAAAAATGGATTTTATATTTATAGACGGTGGCCACAGCATCCAAACCATAACTAGCGATTGGTATTATGCCGAACACCTGATGCACAAAGATTCCATTGTCATTTTTGATGATTATTATTTTGACAAAGATGATATTGGCGCCAAGTCAGTAGTTGAAAAGATAGATAAAAGCAGATTTGATGTAAAAATTTTACCGATCAGAGATCGATTCAATAATAAAGGCGGCTTACTTTCAATAAATTTCGTAAGGGTTAAAAGAAAATGAAGACCCTGTTTATTACAAGCTTTCAGCCGTTTATATCTCGCAATATTCTTAATACGGATGTTTTAAGATTGTTAAAAAAAGAAAAGGATTTGCAGATTGTTATTCTTGTTCCTCAAGAGAAGATTGATTTTTTTAACGAGTTCTTTCGTTCTGATTCTGTGATAATTGAAGGAATGAATTTAGACCCAATTAGAAATTCAAAATCGATTAAGTTCTTTCATAATCAAGCATTCTTATTTATTAGGTCCCATTATAATACCTATACCAGAAGAGATCTTTTGAAGCCGGAAACATCATTATTCGGCTTTATAAAATTTCATTTCCTGAATTTTATAAATAATGTTTTTTCTCATTTGGAAGGTTTAAAGAAAATTTTTCGATGGTTGGATAAAATTATAACGCCTAATAATTTTTTTGAAGCATTATTTGAAAAGTATAAGCCAGACCTTATGTTTGCAACAGATATTTATAATGATTTTGACCAAGCCCTCATTAAAGAATCAAAAGAGAGAAATATTTTTTGTGTGGGAATGATCCGATCCTGGGATAATAATTATAGCAAGGGGCTATGTCGCTATTTTCCAGATAAAGTTTTAACTAACAATGAGATAATCAAGAAAGAGTTTGTTAAACTGCATGGATATCAAATTAGTAACATTGTTGTTGTAGGATTACCACAGTTTGATGACTATACTAAAGCTCCATTTCAATCCCGAGAGGAATTCTTCAGAAAAATTGGTGGTGATCCTGAAAAGCGGCTTATTCTTATATCTCCGGCTGGGTATCCATTGGTGCACGAAGATGCCGATGACGAAATTTGTTTTGCTTTAAAAAAAGCTCAAGATGAGGATGAACTCCCAAAGGACTTGCAGTTTTTAATCCGGAGCCATCCGCATCGACCGACAAAACTTCGCTATTTTATTCCGCCTAAGAATTTTATTGTAGAGCAAAATAGCACCTCATTTAAAACTCCTGGGAAAGGTGCCGAATTCTCTCCTGAAGATAAAATTCATCTCGTAAATTCATTATATTATTCAGAAGTCATTGCTTGGGGAATAACTACACTTGGTATTGATGCTTTAGCATTTAATAAACCGCAGATTTATATTGATTTCGATGGTGCAAAAAACAAACCTTATTGGCATAGTATTACCCGGTATTATGATGAGGACCACATGCGCAAGTTTTTAGATACCGGTGCTGTTCGGCGAGCCCGGAATCCTCAAGAACTTGCTTATTGGATTAGTAAGTATTTGAAAAACCCACACTTAGATGAAGATAAAAGAGCTATCGCTGCGAGAGATCAGCTTTGGAAAAATGACGGCAAATCAGGCGAACGCATTGCAGGTATGCTCCTCGCTGAATTAAAAAGAGTTATACTTAATCATTGAGTTTTAGGTAAATATATACTTATAAATATATAAGTTAGAAATTCCTCCTATGCAATTGCAATATTTTAACACGCAAGCATTCTCGAATATTGGAACGACTTTACAGCATGCGCCAGCGGGATTTCGATATGGTTTTATTAATAATATTTTTAAAGAATCTGAATATGAGAATCTTATCTCAACGTTTCCTGATGTACGGAGATTCAAGTTGGTGGACAAAATGTCAGGTGGGGGTAGAAAAAGATTTTACACTGGTCCAGTATATAATGCTAATACTCATCTAGGATGTATTTGTCATTTTCATTATCTCTCCTCACTTTGGAAAAATGTATTAGGTGAGGCATTTTCGGATGAATTTAAACTACGTTTAAGTCAGTTTGCAGGCATGCCTTTTAATTCAGTTTCAGTCTTTGGATTTACATATGGTAATGAGGGATGCGTACAAGAACCTCATGTTGATGGTGCGGTCAGAGAATACGATGAGGGTCCTATAAAGTCAGTTTTGACTGCTATAATATATATGAATAGAAGTCCCGAAGGATCGAGTGGTACCTGCATGTATGCCCCGGACAGAAGCACAGTTCTTTTTCAGGCGCCTCGATTGCGTAATGGTCTATTTTTCTTTGAGCAACATCCACAAGCTTGGCATGGTTTCCCTATCATGCCTCAAGATACTGAGCGACATATACTTGCTCTGGCATATTCTAATGAAAAAATTCCCATAAAATTAAAGAAAAGTTGGGCACATCGTTTATATTGTAAAAACTTTTGGAGGAGTGTGATTAGACAACAATAAGTTATTAACCTTTATTACTTGAAAGACTGTTCTATATCAATATAATTAAAGTATGAAGAACGATATTTTTCGTATTTTAGGATTAGTGATGGTAATTTTTATATTGTCAAATATTAACTTGCTTACTTCATATTCCTCATCTTTTGCTCCTAATAGCGCAAAGTATGTAGTTACACAATCTGATCCTGATTTGACAAGTGAGGTTTTAACTACGCAGTTAACAACAGATTTAATTGCATCTTCGTCCACAAGTAATCTTGGTTCTTCTAATAAACCTTGGTCAAATATATATGGAGCTTTTGGAAGATTTACAGAAGCTATAACCGGTAAAATCTCTACTGAAGGTACAAATCAATCTTTATTTCTCAGTCCTAATGGTATTGGTCGAGTAGTTATCGGTGGAGATTCTTTAGTTGTGGCTTCCAAATCAAGTAATCCCGCCACTTCTAGAGTTGGTCAGGTATATTTTGATACTACTCTCAAAGAATTCCGAGGTTATAATGGCACATCCTGGAGAAGTTTAAACTCTGCGAATACTGGGTCAGTTGACTTTGAAAAAGATTCTTTTCAATATCTTTCAATCAATGACGGCAATCAAACTGGTTTAGATGTAACCGGCAATATTACCGTAGAAGCTTGGATAAATATAGAGAGTCAAGTGTCTACAAATGAACTTTATGGTATCATCTCGAAGTCTGATTCTCTATCTAATGATGTATCATATCTTTTTGTCTATGAAGATACGAATGGTACAAAAGATTTACGATTCAGATATTCTTCTGATGGTAATAATGTCAACTCAATTGACGGGGCGTACAATGTTACGCTTGATATAGGTGTGTGGTATCATGTTGCCGTTGCAGTAAATGTAAGTACACAAGCATTCAGATTTTATGTGGATGGAGTTGGGCACGATCCAACAGCTATTGGTGGCAGTTCAACTTCTATTGCCAACACAAATTCTCCAGTTCGTATTGGAGCAGGGAATCACGCACAAAACTTCTTTGATGGCTTGATTGATGATGTTCGAGTGTATAATCGTCGGCGAACTGATGGAGAAATTGCAGCTGATTTTAGTCGAGAATTAAGCGGCGATGAGCGTGGTTTGGTAGGTTATTGGAAGTTAGATGGAAATTTATTAGATGAAACTGATAACCATAACAATTTGACAGACAATAACTCCGCAACATTCTCGACGGAAAGATCTTTCTAGTTAAGATTTAGATTTTTTTAGTATTCTCTTAAATTTTATTTCAGCATCGAGCCAATCCTCGGAAGTATTGATATCTACCTCGTAAATCGGGTCGGTTTCTATGAGCTCTACTTTATCACCATAGAGATTTGGTTTTTTTTGGTAGAGATTTTTAGGCTTAAACACATATACAATGTCATTTCTTCCATAGCATTTATAAGGAAATGCTTGACGTTGAGGCAAAATATTTTTGATACTTTTACCACCATATAATGTTACCTTACTTGATTTAGAACGAACTAGTGTCCAAAAAGGAGTATGGTTAGGAGGCGTTTCGTTAACAGAAACTACAGAATCAACTTTTTTCTTTTTGAATATTTCTATTGCTTGATCTATATGAAATGTTTGCCGAAATGGATTAGGCGGCATTAAGAGTACGATAGCGTCAGTCTTATATCCTTCATTATCGTTGAGCCATCTTATAGCATGTTTTATAACTGGTTCTGCTGATATTTTATCACCAGCCAGTTTGGCAGGGCGCAAAAAAGGTGTTTCAGCTCCATACTTTCGAGCAACTTTTGCAATCTTTTCGCTATCAGTTGATACGATTATTCGATCGATATGCTTGCTTTTGCACGCAGCCTTAATTGACCAAGCAATCAGGGGTTTGCCGTAAAATCTTTTTATATTTTTGAGAGGAATGCTTTTTGATCCCCCCCTGGCAGGTATAAAAGCTATGATGTTCATACAAACTTCTATAACAAAAATTGACATTAGTCAAATAATTGTTATTATATTTTCATTCATTAATTAAATGAAAATTGGCATCATGCAAGGCCGGCTATCTCCGGCATATGACGGGAGATTACAATTTTTCCCCAGAGATTGGAAAAAGGAATTTAATGTTGCCAAAGAGGTTGGGTTTGATTATATACAGTGGTACAACGATTTGCATAGAAACGATCTCGATCCGCTTAGTGATTTTTGGAATAATGAACAATTTTTGAAAGAGCTCGACGAACAGTTAAAAATATTGCCTGTCAGCTCAGTTGATATTGGAAAATATAAGGTAGTTGGACCAGAGGCCTCCCAATCAATTACGAAATTCGAGCAAATCTTCCCAGGGATGGCTCCCCGTTTTTTTACAAAAGTAATTTCATTACCAATTTTGGAAAATAATAAACTTAAAAATGTTGAAGAAAAAAAAGAGGCCGTTGGGTGTATTAGAGAAATGGGGAAAATTGCGGAATCTTTTGGTTTAAAAATAGCTCTTGAATCCGATATGCCAGCTGATGAGCTGCTTGTCTTTTTGCATCAGGTGGGATTAAATAATGTTGGTGTCTGTTACGATATTGGGAATTGTACGTCGTATGGATTTAATTGTCCTGAAGATCTGGTAAAGTTAGGAGAACGTATTTTTGAAGTTCATCTCAAAGACCGAAAAGTTGGAACCGAACAGTCTGTTCTCCTTGGAAAGGGAGACGCTGACTTTAATGGCTGTTTTCGAGTTCTCAAGAAAATTAGATACGACGGAGTCTGTACGATGCAGGCATGGCGCGGAAAGGATTATTTAAGGGATGCACGGCAACAACTTACATTCATCAAAAACATGCAAAAAAAATATGAAATCTAATATCTTTAAAACTTTTTCATTGAAAGGTAAAACCGTCATTTTAACGGGTGGGTTCGGTTTCCTGGGTTTACAGTACACAACTACACTTGGTCAAGCTGGAGCAAATCTAGTCATTTGGGACCTGAAAGATGATGATATACTTCAAAAAATTGTTCGAAGGATTCGAAAAGAAACTAAAATAAAAATACTTGCTCAAAGCGTAGATATTACGGATGAAACAGCTGTACAGAGAGCTGTTAACGAAGTGCTAAAAAAGTTCAAGACTATTGATGTTTTGATTAACAATGCGGCACTTAATCCTGGTATTGGGGAAGAGTCAAAGAAATTTTTTTCGCCTTATGAAAAGTACCCAATTGATCTTTGGAAAAAAGAGTTTGATGTAAATGTACATGGAGCAATGATTTGCATTAAGGCGGTGGCCCCGCATATGATGAAAAATAAGAAAGGAGCTATTTTGAATGTTTCCTCTGGCGTATCAGTTGGAGCGTATGACAACCGTACCTATACTGATGTTGGCTGGAGCGATCGTTATAAATCTATTGCATACACGACTTCAAAGACTGCCATTGTTGGACTCACTCGACAGTGGGCAGAATATCTTGGGAAGTATGGCATTCGGGTAAATGCCTTTTCTCCTGGCGGGGTGCAACCCAAAAAGATTGACCTGAATTTTGTAAAAAGTTATGCCCACGGGACGATGCTTAATAGGATGGCGCAAATTGGAGAATATGGTCCAGTTATTCTTTTTCTTTGCTCCGATGCTTCTTCATATATGACCGGGGCAAATGTAATTGTTGATGGTGGTAAAAGTGCTTGGTAGGCTACTTTATAGTTATTGACAATAGTTTAAAAATTAAGCAAAATAAAACATTGGTTATTCGCAATTAACTTTTAGGAGGTTTTGTTATGGAAAGTCCTAGCTCTGTACCAACAACCCAATGGGCAACTGCCCATGCCGTTCCTGTTCGCTGGATGCAACAGTTCAGATATTTCAGTTTTCTCTACGATAAGATTAGACACCTTCCGGGAGATGTTGTGGAGTGTGGTGTCGGCGAAGGTAATACCATTGTCATGTTAGCGTACTTGATGGGTAGTGAAAGTCGCCAACCTCCCCGTTCGCTTTGGGGATTTGATTCCTTTGAGGGTTTTCCGGAGCCATCTCAATGGGATGCTTCTTTCCGTAACCCTCAAAAAGGAGAATGGCATATAAGTGAAGAAAGCGTAAAACAGCGGTTTGAAGAATCTGGAATTTATAGGACCTACCCGCATCTGGACATCCGGATCCAGAAAGGATTTCTCGGTAAAACACTGCCTAACTTTCCAGATCATAAGATTGTGTTCCTTCACCTGGACGTCGATCTCTATGAGGGATATCGGGATGGGCTTGAGTATCTTTTCCCAAAGGTGATCAAAGGTGGAATCGTTCTTTTTGACGAATATCGAGAGTTCCGCCCTGACAACCCGGCATACGGTGGCAAGGAGAAATGGCCAGGATGCAGTAAAGCTGTAGATGAATACTTTGCCAATCGGTCCGAGGAAATTCAGTACTATCCCGAAACAATGAAGTACTTCGTGGTGAAGGCGATGTAAATATGATAGCCGATCCTGAAGCCTGCGATTTTCTCGCAGGCTTTCGCTTGTTTTTAATTATTTTAGAGACTTGCCGTCTTATAAAAAAGATAGTATGTTAGTCAGTGCGTTATGAAACGTTTGCCAAAAAATTTCTTTGCTCGTGTTACACGGTTTTTGAGGGGTGAACAAATGCCCACCACCCAAGATGTGCACATCGATGGAGTAGTGGTCGGTCGCGGACATCCGAAGTTTTTTGTGGCCGAAATTGGCATTAATCACAATGGCAGTGTTGAAATAGCCAAGAAACTCATTGATGCGGCGGTCCAGGCCGGTGCCCAAGCCGTAAAATTTCAAAAAAGGACGGTGCCAGTTGTGTATTCTTATGAAGAGCTGGCTAAACCACGAGCGGTAGATCAAACAGTTCTTGAAAATGCAATAAAACGAAATATTCTCTCACCGCAAGCGGTTGCTCGGCTTCAAAAATCAGATTTTAAAGACAGCACCAATGGCGATTTAAAATGGGCCCTAGAATTTACTGAAGATGAATACCGTGAGCTGTTTGATTATGCCAAGTCAAAAGGTTTGCTTGCTTTTGCTTCACCATGGGATTTGGAGAGTGTGGATTTTCTGGAAAAATTAAACGTGCCCTGCTATAAGATTGCTTCTGCCA
>DASPWL010000033.1:0-3550 GCA_035637795.1 Minisyncoccota bacterium
TGGGCTTGGTCAAGACTGCTTATCACTTCAGCTAAACCATTTTTTACCTCAGGAAGTGGAAAAGCAATACCGGCTTTTAGATTTGGGGCTTCAAAGTACTGGGTCATAAAGCCAATAAAGATGTCTGGCATATTTTTTAGAGGAAATTCCTTAAACTCTGGGTCGGCGAAAGCTCTGGATATTTGGCGCATACTGTCTTCCCGATAATTAAAGAAAAAAATGGCATCATGATTGTCAATCGTTTTCCCGTTTTCCAACATAATCGGTTCCAAGCTGGTATCATTGAATCCCAGGTTATACGCGGTCTCCAAAGCCAATAATGGATCCTTAGCTTTTTCTCCGACGCTTTTAGTCCAAAGGTTATATGCTTTTTGCGTTCTATCCCAGTTGGTATCCCGATCCATGGCATACATTCGCCCGATAATACTGGCAATTGTGCCTACGCCAATTCGTTCTATCTCGCTTCGGAGTTTTTTAATAAGCACCGGCGCTTCTTTTAAACCGGAATCTTTGCCATCAGTAAAGAGATGTAGGAATACGTTGGGAAGATTATTTTTTTTGGCTATGTCGAGTAAGGCAATTAAATGAGCAAAACTTGAATGCACTGTCCCAGAACTCAAAAGGCCTATCAGATGGAGACTGGATTTATTTTTCTGGACATGAGCGATGATATTATTGATTGTTTGAGTATTAAATTCTCCATTTTCGATAGCCCGATTGATTCGAGTAGAATATTGGAAAATTGTGCGACCGGCGCCAATGGTAAGATGACCAACCTCACTGTTACCCGGCTCACCCCATTCAAGTCCGACTGATTTGCCGGATGCCTGAAGAAGAAGTGACGGATAATTATGCTTTATATAGTCAATATTAGGCGTGTTGGCGCTTACGATAGCATTGCCTAATTTTTGAGAAGCATAACCCCAACCGTCAAGAATAATAAGTGCCAGTGGTCGCATATAATATAATAAAGTTAAGTATAAATTATGCTTAAAACAAGGGCAATTTGACATTTATGGTATATTAATGTACTCTTATACCAGAACTACTCGCTGGAAAGCTTTACCAGCGACGCTACGATGAAGACTGCTTCGGAGGTGCTAATGAGTAGCGTGGAAAGCTTCACAAGTCTGCCACCCAGAGGGCGAGGCTTCAGAAAGGTAGCCTTGCCGGTGGTAGAACGGGTGAGCCAAAAGCTCATCTGTGACGTGAATGACCACTTGATCATGAAGGGAGAGAAGAAGATCGAGGACAACCTAGGTCTGCTCTTTCGCCCGCGACTGGCCGTTCAGCACCGGATCACGTAGAACCAACTAGACATAAGGAAGAGACTCATTACCCTTCCTTCTACATACCCGTAGCGCGCGGTTAGGTGCGCTTTGTTAGACAGACGGGGATATAATTAATCATTTGTCCCCCGAAGTCGACCGATATCCGGGCCTTCGCAACACGCGTGGGCCCTTTCATTTTATGACTAACAGAGTTCCCCTTGCGGTTCGCCTACGCGTGTCCCAATAAAGAAGCAAATTTCTCGAAAGCTTGAACGGGACTTCTTTATTGGGAACCCTCACGGGCGACCCGGGGGAGCCCCACTCCGAGATTGCATAAAATGCAGTTTTTCTGTATGATAAATGTATACTTTTATAAAATCATAGTAATCTAAATAATGACGCCACTCCTTTATTAAGAAGTTTGACGCATTTAAAAGATGTACTTACGTAATTTCCATGACAATTTTCCTCAATCCGCTTATAGCGGCACTTTTAGCTATGTTGGCCGGTGTGGCTATCGGCTATGTCGGCCGTAAGATTCTCGCCAGTAAGCGAATTGCCCAAGCTGAAGAGCGGGCTCAGCAAGTTCTCAGTGATTCTAAGTCAAAATCACAGGATATTCTATTAGGAGCTAAAAATACTGCTCTTAAAATTCTAGAAGATGCCAAGCGTGAAGAAAAAGAGCGCCGAACTCAACTTTCGAAGATTGAGGATCTTTTGACGAAAAAAGAGCAGGAAGTTGAATATAAAGAAGGCCAGCTTATTTCTGAAAAGGAAACTTTAAAGATAAAAGCCGAAGAATTGGTATCAGTAAAAGGCGAGTTAGAAAGTGAGCGTCAAAAACAGATTAAGGAACTGGAGCGCATTACTGGTCTTGGCAGAGAAGAGGCAAAGCTTGAAATTTTCAAAAAATTGGAATCTGAATACCAAGAAGACCTTTATCACCAACTTAAAAAACTAGATGGCGAAAATAGGGAAGAAATAGACAAGAAGGCTCGGGAAATTCTGACCATGGCTATTCAGCGCTATGCCGGCTCTCATATTGCCGATGCCACTACCACCATTGTTACTTTGCCTTCTGACGAACTTAAGGGAAAAATTATTGGCAAAGAAGGCCGCAATATCAAAACCATTGAACGTTTAACCGGTGTGGATGTTATTATTGATGACACTCCTGAGACTCTTGTTATCTCTGGGTTTGATCCAGTTCGCCGTCAAATTGGACGGCTGGCAATTGAAAAATTAATTGCTGATGGCCGCATTCATCCGGCAAAGATTGAGGAAATGGTGGAAAAGGCCAAGAATGAAATTAATGAAAAAATTCGAGAAGCGGGTGAAGCAGCATTGTTTGAAACCGGCGTAGGTATGGTAGATCCAAAATTGGTTTATCTGCTGGGGCGGTTGGCATTCCGCACCAGTTTTGGCCAGAATGTACTGGTTCATTCTATTGAAATGGCTCATGTTTCTGGAATGCTTGCCGCCGAAATTGGAGCGGACGTTCTAGTATCCAAGAAAGGAGCTCTTTTCCATGATATTGGTAAGGCAGTAGACCATGAAGTTCAAGGGACTCATGTCGAGATTGGCCGTAAAATTCTTCAGAAGTTTAGCATGGATGAACGAGTAATCAGAGCGATGGAAGCTCATCATGAGGAATATCCTTATTCTACGCTTGAATCCCGTATTGTTCAGTCAGCTGATGCAATCTCTGGTGCTCGGCCGGGAGCTCGCCGAGATACGGTAGAGATCTATTTAAAGCGATTAGAAGACCTAGAAAGGATTGCTGGTTCATTTGATGGTGTAGAAAAGTCATATGCCATTCAAGCCGGACGGGAATTGAGGATTTTTGTGACACCAGCTAAGATTGACGACCTCTCGGCTATGAAATTAGCCCGTGATATTGCTAAAAAAGTCGAATCAGAAATGAAATATCCTGGCGAAATCAAGGTAAATGTTATCCGAGAAACTAGAGCAATTGAATATGCTAGATAAATAAGGGAAATCTTATAATTTAAGGATTATCCACATCCCTATTGCAAAATCCGCATTAAACCTACACAATGTTGCAATATATGGAATTAAGCCAGTTTTTGAAAGGGGGTGCTTATGGACACAGTCAAAAAGAATCAATTAGCCCAATCATTGGCGGAGAAAATGGGTGCATCGAAAAAGGACAGCGTAATGTGGCTTGAGGCCTTTATTGAAGTGGTAACTAACCACATGCGCAAAGGAGATAAGGTTAATTTAAGTGGATTTGGCATATTTAAGGTAGCTGACCGGAA
>DASPWL010000034.1:0-4356 GCA_035637795.1 Minisyncoccota bacterium
TATGCGTTCAGCCTTATCCTGACCGGATTGTTTTCAGCCAGCGTTGCCTTTCTGGCAATGTACATAAAGCGTCCCATCTTTCTAGTTCTCATTCTCTTAGGAATGGCGAGTGTATATACCATTGTAGTTTTTATCGCTTTCGATCATCAATATGCCTTGGATCTTTTTTATCCGAATCTAGGCCTAATCTTCACTGGAGCAGCCGTACTCACGACCCAATACAGCGTAACCGCGCGCGAGAAAAAACATATCCATGAAACATTTTCACGATACCTTGCACCTCAAGTTATCAAAGAGCTCATCAATAATCCTGATGCCCTTCGATTGGGCGGGAAAAAAGAAAACCTTACAATTCTCTTCTCTGATATCCGCAATTTTACGGCTCTGGCTGAATCTATGGGTCCGGAACAATTGACGAGTTTTCTCAATCAATATCTCAGTTTCATGACCCGGATCGTTTTGGAACACGAGGGTGTAATCGATAAATATATCGGGGATGCAATTATGGCCTTTTGGGGAACGCCCCTGCCAAATTCAAATCATGAGCGCGACGGCTTGGTGAGCGCCCTGGAGATGATTGAGGCACTTGAAGCTTTCAATAAACAAAATGCGCGACTAGGAAACCCAGTTATTAATGTAGGAATTGGTTTGAATTCGGGAGAGGTAACTGTCGGCAATATGGGTTCTGAAAAAAGATTTGACTATACCGTTATCGGCGACAGTGTAAACTTAGCATCGCGGCTTGAGGGACTCACAAAAGTATACGGCGTGAATATTATTATCGGTGAAAGTACGTATAAAACCATAGAAAATGATCCCACCTTTCTCTGCCGAGAATTGGATCACGTGCAAGTGAAGGGGAAAAAACACAAAGGCCGAATTTATGAGGCCATTCCTCCGCGGCGTCACAATGTGATCAGAAAGATCCTTAATGCTTTCAATCGTGGACGCGAGGCGTACTACGAAGGAAGGTGGGAAACAGCCCAAAAAGAATTTGCTTCAGTACTCTCCTCTCTTCCTACTGACGGACCGTCGCTACTCCTTCAACAGCGATGTACAGAATTCCAAAAAAAACCTCCCAACAACTGGGATGGCATCTTCGAACTTACGCATAAATAGCATAGGGGACTCAGCCTATCTTACATATTTTTCGAAATAAACGGCATCGAGACCAGATTCTTCGCTACCCTATTTAAAATAGGTTATCAAATTCAAATAAACTTATCCACTTTTTTTATATACAAACAATTTTTCTAAACTTATAATTAAATTATATTTTGCGGCAGTAAATAATTTTATTAAAGGTCGTCTGTCGCGGCACTAAGGAGGGATGTCCAACCTTCTCTAGAATGGTTGGATTAAACAAAAATGGCAAAAAGAAAAAAGACGAGAAAGACAAAGAAAACAAAAAGAGGGGAAAAAAGAAAGTCATCAAGAAGAAAGAGAAGAAGATAAATTTCCCCAATCAAAAATCCCGCCTTCTAAGCTTACGTATCAACGACATATGTGGATGATAGGCATAGAAGGCGGGATTTTTGATTGCAATAATTTTTATAATGCCGGTTTGGTTTGGGTTGAACTGCTTAGGAATCCTAATCGTTTGAGTTCCCTAATCTTAATCATATATCCTTTTGTTTCATTTTTAAGATGGCGGCTCTCGATCCAGTCAGAAAGACCTAGCGTGAGAAATGCAGTAATAGATCGATGGGCATACTTAGGAGCGCCATTATATGCTGCCGCCAAATATTCCTCCAGGGCTTGATCTTGAGCAATTGACGGACCAAAATCATCCATCAAGCCCTTTAAACTATTGTCATGAAGCAAAATCGCCGCCATCATTGAATTCAAGTGATTTGGCGCTCCAGTTGCAAAATCAGCAATCAGTTGTGCTTCCGGATACAATCGGCGCATACCGCTATAAGTTCCCGGAGTAAATTGCATCCAGCCAGTAGCACCGGCCTTGCTTTTAGTTTGAGTAAAAGTTTGCTCCTTATTAGCTCCGAGCAAAACAAGAACTCGTTCACTGGTCCGCTGTGGATTAAGGATAAACTCGGTCATGTCTGATTGTTCAACAATGGGTAGCCGTTCAAAATATTTCGGATGAAGTTCAGTCACATCGGCTACAAGCTTTCCGGGAAACGCTCGTGATTTTGCTCCTCGTAATCTCAATTCTGTAAAAGCTTGGCGTACATTCTGCTGAATATAAGCTCGTCCGGCTTCCACTAGTTCTGGCATATGCAAACTTTTACTATAAGGTGCATAAAGAAACGAATTAGCCAAGTACGGCTGCTTTTCGACAACAGTTCTTTTCCGCCCTCTCTTATCGGTTACCTTTTTTGAAATATTTACATAATCAACAACAGGATAATTATTCATCAATACAACATAACCTTTTGGAATTTGGTACTGGGTATTCCACCAGTTCCAGCCAATACCATTAGAGCGAAATTCGATATTAACCGGAAAGTCCGTTGGACTGATAATCGAACCATTTTTCATAGTAATCGTAACTACCCTTATCTTGCCGGTTGCCTTTTCCATAACTGCTAAAGGAATATCTAATTCCGGCTCCTTAAATTCTCTTTGGATCATTTTTAACTGGCCATTGGACATTAAAAACCGACTTTCTGAGAAAGTATATTCTTGCGTCCCAACTGTGGGCGTAGTTTTAGCCAAGATCTTGCGAGCTTCATCAAGTTTCTCTGAGTAAGTCCAGGATAGTTTTTCACTTGAAACGGTTGGATTCTGGACTTCAATTATTGATGACAAGACTTGCAATTTATCTTCCGCGAATGCCCTACCCTTATAGGCCAGCAGGGTGATTAGTAGCAATAAACTTCCTCCCAATACAATAGTTACAATTTTGCGCAGGTTTATAAATTTAATTTGACTATTCATCAGAGATTCTGTTGAATTTCATCTGCTTTACGCAATACAGCGCTCGCATATGAATTACAAGCGCGCGATGTGCATGATGCCCTTCCACTCAAATATATCCGTGCTGCTGCACCTTCACCTGCTCGCGTCTGGCTAGTTGCGCCGGCACGAGCAAGTTTGATGGCCGAAGCCGTAAATGCGTCTTCAATAACCCATGGATTAGGCGGGATATGCCCGGTAACACGGCTGACTTCTTCTTCATATGCTAGCCAAGTCGTGGCAATAAATTGTGCTGGTCCCATAGCTCCACCACAGCCATAATTAGGCTCCCTTGATACTTTTACCGTATTGGGATCAAGGCCAAGCTTCCCGACAATTGCTAGAAAAGCCGTCTTCTCAGCTTCTGCCCGGCTCGCCTTGCCTAAGCGCAAGTAGCATGAGTACATGTCATCCATCCAGTTGCCAGTGCCTACATTACGTCCTAGTCCGGATTCAACTTCCAAGATGGCAATTAAAAATGCCGGTCGAATGCCCGCTCTCTCAGCTGCCAGATGCCCAAACTTTACAGCTTCCTCCGCTGTCACTCCATTTTTCTGTAAATAGTAAATCTGATCCCGTATCCGCCCGATGTCGAGTTTTGATTTCTTTACTAGTTCTTGATACTTTGTTTCCTGGCCTTTTGTTTCTTTTAAAATTTTATTCTTCTGGCTTTTATTACCGTCTAAATCTCTTTTTTCTAATTCCTGTAAACTTTTTAAACGTTCTAAGTCTGTCCTCTTGTCTTCAAGCGTATCTTTATGATCATTTAATTCTGCCCTTAATTGCTTGACATCATCAATGGCCAGCCGAAGCTTATCCTGTGTTATCTGCAGATTATTTATATTCGAAAAAAAATCGGAAAGCGTCGCATTAGAAAGCAATACTTCGGTCAAAGACGTGCGGTCAGTTTCATAGGCCAGACGAATATATTGCATTAAAGTGTTTTGCTGTTTAAGTAATTTATCTTCTGCATCAGAAATCTTATTCTGAGTATCTTTTATCTCAAGTGAAGTTTCATCAATTGAATTCCCCAGACTTCTGATTTCTAGAGCTACTTTATTAATAAGCGCATTTAATCGCGCAATTTCATTCTGTAAAGTATTCGCTTTTGAATGGTTGGCTTCAATTTCTTTTTCATAAGCATCAATCTGGCGTTGGAGTTCTTCAATCTGGCGATTTTTATTTGCTATTTCGTCAGCAATGCTTGCATGAACAACCCCGCTCCCCAATACAAACGAAAAAATCACGGCCAAGACCGCGATTTGGATGGAAAAGCGGGCTTGTGTAGATATGGTCATAAATTGCTTACGATAATAGTTCCCGAAAACAGTTTATTGAATGCATTGAGATGATCGTGAAATGGGCAAGTCTTAGCTAGAGTGAACTTGAATGAATAGCTTTCACCCTTTGCCAGGCCTCTTAAAGCATCGAACCCAGGAC
>DASPWL010000035.1:0-2116 GCA_035637795.1 Minisyncoccota bacterium
CGGCATTAAGTCGACGTTCTTTACAACATATTTTAAGAGAAAAAGGTGGGGTTAAAAATGGGGATCTCAGTAATGAAATCCAAGAGGTTTTAGACTCAAATAAATTACCATCAGATATTGCTCAAAACTTGGACGCTATACGAAATATAGGTAATTTTGCAGCTCATCCCACAAAAAGCACAAGCACTGGCGAAATTGTTGACGTTGAACCTGAAGAGGCAGAATGGAATTTGGAGGTTCTTGAACAGTTGATGGACTTCTATTACGTTAAGCCAGCACTAGCAAAAAAGAAAAGAGATGAACTTAATGCAAAGCTTGCCTCAACTGGGAAACCTCCTATTAAATAGCTATAGGTTTTGGGAAATAATTATTACTTGTGTCGTTCTTCTTTGCGTGAGACGCGAGAGTTATAACTTAATGATATTCAGTCCGCCCCGTTTATCGATTTCTATAATTTTGTAACCATTGCTTTGCACCACGATATGGTCTTCTGCATCAAACCAGGCAACTCTTTCAATCGGAGCAGCAAACCGGGTAATTAATTCTACATCGCCTTTCTTGTGGAAAGGTTGGTAGTCGGTATCTTCAAGCCACATCACCCACATAACGTAAGTATTCCACCAGGCAATTTTGCGGTTGCCATCTGATACTGAAAAACCCTCTACGTTGCTGGCGATTTTCATCGGCTTTGAATCTATAGTTTGATAGAGATTCCCATTTTCAATATAAAATAATCTTGTTTCTGGTTCGGCAGAAACGGCTGGAATGGGGCTTCCAGTTGCCCTTGGAGACACTTTTGGAGTCGGCATGGTAGAAATAGTCGCAGCTGGAGCATTATTAGCATTATTATCAAAAATTTGCTGGAATTTAAGTTCAATGTCGCTTACAATTTTAGCCACTTCTTCTTCGCTGGTAGGCAGGATTAAGATGTGCGGAAAGTCAGTCCGCAAGCCCTCTTTTACACTGACGGTCTTTTCCCAGGAAGAAAATCCTTCACGATAAAGGCGGACTTTATAATCTCCAGGCAAAAGGCGATCGATGCCATATGAATTTCCGATAAAAGACGTGGAACCGTGCAATTTGTCATTTAAAAAGATTTTAGCGTCGGTACTGACTTTGAGCGAAATTGTGCCGGTGTATACAAACTTATTTTCTGAAAGACTATACTTGTAACCCTGCGCATAAACAATCGCCACATAGCTGGCGCCAATAAAAAGCATGGTAGCTAGTAAAAATATGATTCGGCGTGTTCTTCGAGCCATGGCAGTTAGAATATCATATCCAGACAAATAATTCCAGTACTTGTCAAGTTTACGTCGGGCAGGTTTATTGATACAAAGAAGTAGCTAATCTCAACTCCGACATGGCCCGTAAAATTGGCATTGATTTAGGCACAACCAATACTGTCGTTTTTATTCCCGGAAAGGGAATTATTATCAATGAACCGTCAGTGGTGGCGATTTCGGTACTCGACAATAAAATCCTTACCGTTGGCAATCAAGCCAAAGAAATGATTGGCCGGACACCTGATAGTATTATTGTGTTAAAACCGCTGGTTGATGGCGCTATCGCCAATTATAGAATTACCGGAGCGATGCTGCGCTATTTTATAAAAAAAGCAGTGGGCGTGTTTAATATTTTTAAACCTGAAGTTCTTATTTCCGTGCCGGCTGGCATTACTTCAACTGAGAAAAGAGCGGTAATTGAATCTACTCTTGATGCCGGGGCTAAAGCCGTATATCTGGTAAAGGAACCGGTTTTAGCTGCCATAGACGCCAAAATACCCATCAATAGCCCGACCGGCAACATGATTTTGAATATCGGCGGCGGTACCACTGAAATGGCCGTTATCTCGTTGGGTGGAGTGGTTTATTCATCTTCTGTCCGGATTGGCGGCAATAAATTTGACCTATCAATTGTTGAATATGTCAAGAAAAAACATGGCTTGGCCATCGGAGAGCGCACGGCCGAACTAATTAAGATAAATATCGGCAGCGCTACCAAACACGTCAATGAGGAAAAAATCAGCATCCGCGGCCGCGATCTTTCTACTGGCTTACCTAAAACTATTGAAGTCACCACTAATGAAGTGGCCGAAGCACTGACGGAAAACCTT
>DASPWL010000036.1:0-3272 GCA_035637795.1 Minisyncoccota bacterium
GATGAGCTAACTCCAATTATTTATTCAAAATTTCCCCAAAAAGGGAAATTCAACAATAAAGTCCTAGCCGGAGTTTTTATTTTTGTTGCGGTGATTATCGGCATCTTTACTTATCAGTCGCGAACCAGGTCAAGTCAGGATGATCAAAAAGCAACTATCAACCAGAACCACGAAAAAGTAACCAAAGTTCTTCCCAAGGGAGCGGATGATGTCTGGGAAACTCAATATATCATGCCGGCTCCAGAAAAAGATCGCCTTGATGTTCTAGTCCTTGGCATTCGGGGAAAGGATGACCCTGATGGCGGACTTTTGACGGATAGTATAATGATTTTAAGCTATAATAAGACGACCAAGAAATCAGCGCTGGTATCCGTACCCAGGGACTTATACGTTCGGCTAAATGATAATACGGAAGATAAGATAAATGCCGCTTATGAATTTTTAGGCTTAGCTGGAACCAAAAAACTCTTCTCGCGAATAACTGGAGTTTACGTCGATAATATTATTGTAGTGGATTTTTCTTCCTTTAAGGAAATAGTTGATGACCTTGGCGGAATTGATGTCGTTCTTAAAGAACCATTTTCAGAACCAAGCCAATGGGGATATCCATTCTTCTTGCCGGCCGGACCAAACCATCTTAACGGTCAGAGTGCTCTTTATTATGTCCGGTCTCGTTATTCGACCGACGATTTTGACCGGGCTCGCCGTCAGCAGGAAGTAATCCTAGCCATAAAAAAGAAAATCACTGAAACTAATTTTTTAAGTGATCCCACTAAAGCTATAGCTTTGCTGTCTGCGGCTAAACGCAATATTCAAACAGATTTTAATATTCTTGATGTCCCGAGTCTTATTGAGCTGGCTCAAGAACTTAACGTTTCATCAGCTACCATGAAACAAAATGTTATTTCGACCACTAACTTACTGTACGATTCGCGCAAAGATAATGTTTATGTATTACTGCCAATAGGAGATAACCTAAGCAAAATAAAGAAATATTTCCGAAATATCTTAGCCAGTTCGCTGCCGGGAGGGACAGCCACACCGACTCCCCACTAATGCTCTCGATTATCATCATTAATTTTAAGAATCCGCCTCTTTTGCGGTTATGCTTAAAGTCTCTGGCAAGAATACTGCCCAAAACATTTTCCTATGAAATAATTGTCGTTGATTCGCAAAGCACCATCGAAACTCAAAATGTAGTTGTAGAAGACTGCGCACCTTTATTTTCTTCTATATCACTCGTGCCGTTTAAAGAAAATACCGGATACACTCGAGGGGTTAATGAGGGTATCAAAAAAAGCAAGGGCGACTATATATTGATTTTAAACCCAGATATTGTTGTTTTGGAAGGAGCTATTAAAAAAATGCACCAATACATGGTCAGTCATTCAGAAATTGGTCTTATAGGGCCCCAGCTGCTTAATTTTGATGACACCATCCAACAATCATACTTTCGTTTCTATACGCCCCTTACTATCCTATATCGGCGCATTGGCCATTTGCCATTTGCCCAGCAGATCTTGAATAAATTTTTAATGAGAGACATAGATATCTCAAGACCGGTTAATGCTGATTGGCTAATGGGTTCAGCCCTCATGGTTAGCCGCAAGAGCATCGATAAAGTTGGGTTGATGGATGAACAGATGTTTTTATATATGAGTGAAGTTGACTGGGCAAGGAGATTTTGGGAAAATGGATTCACGGTAGTGTACTATCCTCACGCACAATTTTATCACTACCACAAACGAGAATCGAAGGGCCAATTTGGCATCCTCGATATTTTTTTCAAGCGAGAAACTCGCTGGCACATTAAGGACGCAATCCGGTATTTTAGAAAGCATGGGATAAAGCCAGCTTACCGAACATAGATTTTCTAAATCCTAAATCATAATTACTAATTTCTAATGCTGTCCATTCAGAGAAAATTATTTACTCTTATCGTTTTAGGAGCCGTAGGCATCGGCTTTGTTGGCGGTATCGGTTTTAGCCGCCATCAGGACTCAAATTCAATCAATAATGTCGTCAAGCAGTTAATCAATCAGGATGTCGGCAAGCCTGATACTGTTGATTTTAGTCTCTTCTGGCAAGCCTGGAATCGCTTGCACGACCGATATGTTGATAAAAGTAAGCTAGATACCCAAAAATTGCTCTACGGAGCCATCCAGGGCATGGTAAACGCTGTGGGTGACCCTTATACTGTTTTCTTCGAACCATCTACCAGCAAGAAATTCCAGGAAGAAATCTCCGGGGCATTTAGCGGCGTGGGTATGGAAATCGGGAAGAAAGACAATCTTCTTACCGTTATCGCGCCAATTAAAGACAGTCCCGCCTTTAAAGCTGGAATTAAAACTGGAGATCGCATCCTTAAGGTTGATGACCACGCTACCGCTGATTTAAGCATCGAAGAAGCAGTTAATCTTATTCGGGGGCCAAAAGGCACCAGGGTTACGCTTACTATTTCACCGCAAGGGACAACCGACACTAAAAATATCGAACTTGTCCGGGAAAATATCAAGATTCCGGCCGTAGACTGGAAACTAATTGGAAATGATGTGGCTGTCATTGAGATATATTCATTTAATCAGAACGTTGACTCCGAATTTAAAAAGGCAGCCCAAGAAATTCAAAAATCAACTGCCACAAAGATTATTGTAGATTTACGCAATAATCCCGGCGGACTTTTAGATTCAGCAGTCAATCTTGCCGGCTGGTTTTTAGACAATGGCAATGTTGTGGTCATTGAAGATTTTGGCAATGGCAAGCAAAATGATTACAAAACATCAGGTGATGCTTCTCTTAAAAAATACCAAACGGTTATCTTGATTAATGGTGGTTCAGCTTCAGCGTCAGAAATTCTTGCCGGTGCATTGCATGATAATCGAGAAATTAAACTTATCGGTGAAAAAAGTTTCGGTAAAGGTTCGGTCCAGCAGCTCGAAAATTTCTCCGATAATTCATCGCTTAAAGTGACAATTGCAAAGTGGCTTACTCCCAAGGGCATATCTATCTCGGAGAAGGGTATTCAACCCGATATTAAAGTCGAAATAAATCCAAAAGATATTGAATCAGGAATCGTATTAATTGGCGAGCCAGGGAAAGATCCTCAACTTGATAAAGCTGTCGAGGAATTAAGAAAATGAGAGTTATCTTTCTAGATAATATAAAAGGCGTAGGTATGACAGGGGATATTAAAGATGTCAATGATGGTTATGCCCGTAATTTTTTATTGCCCCAGCGCTTAGCCAAACTGGCAACGCCCAGTGCTGAAAAGG
>DASPWL010000037.1:0-2019 GCA_035637795.1 Minisyncoccota bacterium
GAATATGTCGAGGTATTTACCACCAGGCCCGATACTATTTTTGGCGCAACTTACCTTGTGCTTGCGCCCGAACATTCGCTTATCGAAAAACTCAGGGATAAAATAGAGAATTGGGATAAAGTAATGACATATGTCCGAGAAGCCCAGCATAAAACCGAACGCCAGCGCATTGCCGAAGCTGGTGAAAAAAGCGGAATAGAACTGGAAGGCATTGAAGCAGTCAATCCGGCAAATAATGAACCTATACCGATCTGGGCTGCTGACTATGTGATTGCTCATTATGGTACAGGCGCGATTATGGCTGTTCCGGCCCATGATGAGCGAGACCGGGAATTTGCTGACAAGTTTCATCTTCCAAGCAGCGATGCACCCCTGGAAGATCCACAGAAAATAATCAAAATACTGCAAAAAAAAGGAATGGGACAATCGCACAAAACTTACCGTCTCCATGATTGGATTTTGTCGCGCCAACGCTATTGGGGGGTGCCAATTCCGGTGATTCGCTGTGATGATTGCGGTTATGTACCAGTTCCGGAAGACGAACTGCCGATTAAATTGCCCGACCTTGATGATTATAAGCCATCCGATGATGGCCGATCGCCCTTGGCTAAAGCGAAAGATTGGGTCAAGGTGCAATGTTCCAAGTGTGGTAAAACAGCCGAGCGTGAAACTGATACGATGGATACCTTTGTGGATTCATCCTGGTATTTTATTCGTTACCCTGATCCAAATAATAAAAGAGAATTTGCTGGTCAGGAGAAAATAAAACAGTGGTTGCCCGTGCCGCTATATATAGGAGGAGCGGAACATAATACGATGCACCTGCTTTATTCGCGCTTTTTCACTAAAGCGTTATTTGACCTTGGCTATATAGATTTCAGTGAACCTTTTTTAATTCGCCGCAATCATGGCATAATTCTGGGTCCTGACAGCCAGAAAATGTCTAAATCCAGAGGCAATGTCGTGGATCCAGATATGGAAGTTGAAAAATATGGCGCCGATACGGTCCGAATGTATCTAGCTTTTATGGCGCCGTATAATCAAGGTGGACCGTGGGATCCCAAAGGGATTAATGGGGTGTTTAGATTTTTACATCGAGTATGGAAGTGGGCTCATGGAGAATTTTCTGAAGATAATAAAATACCAACCGCTGTGCACCGGGCAATAAAAAATATTAGCCATGATATTGAGCATTTGGAATTTAATACCGGAGTAAGTGAGTTAATGAAATTACTTAATGCTATCCAGGCACAATCAACAGGTAAAAGAACTTTAGAAATTTTTCTTAAACTCTTATCTCCTTTTGCTCCTCATGTCACTGAAGAACTCTGGCAAGAAATCTTTGGAGAAGATGAATCTATCCATAACCAGCCCTGGCCTGATTATGATGAAAGTGTTTTTGCCGGCGAGCCTATCACTATTCCGGTTCAAGTAGATGGCAAGGTTCGAGATACCCTGAACGTGCCTTTAAGTTCATCAGAAGATCACTTGAAAGAGCTTGTATTAGAATCAAAGAAGGTAAAACAATACCTAAAAGACAAGAAAATTGAAAATATTATTGTTATTCCCGGCCGGATGATTAATGTTGTTACTAAAAATTGACAAGAGGATATTTTTCATTATATAATTCGTTATATAATAGGAAGACCGTATTATATTTATACTGCTGATAGTAAGATCATTAGATGTAGCCCTGCTGCGCGATGGTCATGTACAGCTGTTCTCTAGATGTCTCAAGAAATGGATCGAGAGTTTGTTGAATATCTCATAAAATCGATTGTGAATAATCCGACAGCGGTGGAAGTAACCCGCACGGTGGATGAGTTGGGTGTGCTACTTTCAGTAAAAGTTGACCCCAAAGATATGGGTTTGTTGATTGGCCGAAGCGGCTCAACAGCCAAAGCCATTCGCACTCTGGCCCGCATCGTCGGTATGCGCAATAATGCCCGGGTGAACCTCCGGATTATAGAGCCCGAAGGTGGCAAGCTTGCCGGCACTCAAGGCAAGCCGAAAGATTTG
>DASPWL010000038.1:0-6264 GCA_035637795.1 Minisyncoccota bacterium
GCCATCACCAACAAACAAGTAGATATCCAAAATTATCCTTTTACTACTATTGAACCGAATATTGGCGTTGTTGCCGTGCCCAATGAACGCATTGATGTGCTGGCCAAACTTTCTCATTCAGCAAAAAAAATCTATACCACCATAGATTTTATTGATATTGCCGGGTTAGTGAAAGGAGCAGCTCAAGGTGAAGGATTGGGCAATAAATTTCTGGCCAATATTCGGGAAGTTGATGCTATTGCTCACGTTGTTCGCGTATTCAATGATAAAAATATTACCCATGTTCACAATAAAGTTGATCCAGTAAATGACATTGAAATAATTAAAACCGAATTAGAATTAGCCGATCTTCAAACTAAATCCCGACGTTCGGAGAAGTCGGGACCCCGACCGCAAGCGTCGGGGGAAAAACAAACTCTTCCACCATTAGAATTACTCAGCGATAAAAAAGTTATTTATGTATTTAATGTTTCCGAAGATCAGCTCCTTGCAAAATGGAAGCCAGGTGAAGCAACACTAGCTGCTATCGGTGGAGCTCCTTATGTGGTCATGTGCACCAAACTTGAACTGGAACTTTCAGAAATGCAACCCGAAGAAAAGAAAAGTTTTATGGCCGAATTCGATCTTCAGGAAAGCGGCTTGGATACCCTTATAAAAGAAGGTTACAAAACACTAGAGTTGGTTACATTTTTAACAACCGGAGAAGATGAAACTCGCGCTTGGACAGCACATATTGGAGACGTTATTCCTAAAGCGGCTCGCGCAATTCATACCGATTTTGAACGTTTATTTATCCGGGCTGAAGTCATAAATTGGAAAATACTTCTTGAAGCCGGCAGTTGGACCAACGCTCGAGCTAAAGGCGTTTTGCGAACTGTCGGCAGAGATTATATCATTCAAGATGGAGATGTCGTCGAAATTAAAATTTAATACATGTCATATAGATTATTCGTTGATGAAAGTGGTAGTTCTAATATTATTCCCTCCAGGAGGCCAGATTTCTTTGCTTTTGCAGGAGTAATAATGCATGATAATGAATCAGAAAATTTTAAAATTACTGCTGATCGCATCAAATTTAAATACTGGAGTGAAATAACTCCGAAGAAAGGTTTAGACGTAGTCTTTCGTTCTCATGAGATTCATATAAAGTCTGGACCTTTTACCATTCTTACTGATATCAATACATGTGAATTATTTCATAAGGATCTGTATCAATTTCTGCAAAATAATGGCCTAAAATTGATTATCGTAGTAGTAGATAAAAGTAGAGCAAGCTCGTTGGGGTGGAATGCGCAGGCTGTTTTTGGCAAAGCAAGTGAGAGTATGATTTTAACATTCATTGAATTTCTTCAGAAAAAAGATCATTTTGGTCAAATTATTATTGAATCATCTGATATCAGGCATGACACAACTTTCTTTCGTAAATACCTAAAATATGTATCAGGTGGTGTTCCTGCACTTAGTCTCTCCCATGTTGATATAAAAAATATGCTTACTTCATTAAGTTTTGTTAGTAAAAATAATAATGATATAGAAAGCCAAGTTGCTGATCTTTTTGCATACCCTTCAATCCATCAATGTTTAGTAGATTTGGGTACTACTTCATTTATACCTGATAGTCATGAGGAAAAAATGTGCCAAATTATTCAAAATAAACTAATAAAATTTCCTCTAGGACGAAGGTCCTTCATTAAAATCCCATAAATTTCTGTTACTTTTATCATTATCTTCTCTTGATATGAGGATATAAATATTGTATCTTTATATCAGGAAAAGAATGGGGAGTTATTACGAGCCATTCTCCAGCAGCGGGCGAGTCCCGCTGCTTCCTGTTTTTTATTGACAAATAAGACAATATTTAGTATTTTATTACGATATTAAGCAATAACCATATGTGAGCCGATCAACTAAGGCAACAGCATATGGCTTGTCCGCCGGAGCTTCAGCGAAGGCGGAAAACCCAACGTATTGTATGCCAGAAGCTAAAAACAACTATGAGTTAGGTTTTCACTTAACTCCCAATATCGAGGAACTGCAGGTAGCTCAACTGCAACAAGAGGTCGAAAAAATATTAACTGCCAATGGGGCAGTAATTATCTATTCCAAGGAGCCGGAAAAAACCCGACTTTCATATTCAATCAAACATGAGCAGGCCAGCTATTTTGGCTATATCCATTTCAATCTTCCCGATAGAGAAATGCTGAATTCAATAAATGAACAGCTGCGCTTGAATAATCAAATTTTGAGGTATATTATCCTCGTATTGGTGCCCGAATCTAAACGACAGAAGGGCAAACCTCGCTCACTTATGGGTCAGGGTCAGGAGCACAAAGCAAAGAAACCCGAACAAGCTACAACTGAAGAAGAGAAAAAAAAGATTGAAAAACAGCTTGAGGAAATTATTGAAGGATTATAAAAACCATTAGAACTTCTGTATGAATCTAAATAAGGTATTCTTAATTGGACGACTAACCCAGGAACCAGAAGCCCGCTCTACAGCGGCTGGTCAGAATGTTACTACTTTAAGACTGGCTACCAACCGGGTTTGGAATAATCAACCGACTGGTCAAAAACAAGAAGCAACCGAATACCATACGGTAGTTGCCTGGGGACGATTGGGTGAAATTGCCAGCCAATATCTCAAGCGGGGCGGATTGGTAATGATCGAGGGACGGCTTCAAACTCGTTCCTGGCAAGGTAAAGATGGCAACAAACGCTATACTACGGAAATTATTGCCGAAGGCCTTCAACTTGGTCCCCGCAGTACGAGTAGCACCAGCGGAGAACAACCAACGCCACCTGCACCAGAGCCTCGCGTTGCCACCAATACACCAGTCCAAGATGCTGATATCCCAATTATCGATGAAAATGAACTAGCTCATGCTGGCATGGAAGAAAGTACAATAAAAATTAAGGACGAAGACTTACCATTTTAATCCAACAGAGTTCCCTTTACGGTTCGCCAGTGGGCGAACCGGAGATCTCCACTCCGAGATGCAATGCATATTTTGCCAAGATAATATTAATAACGTTGATTATAAAGACGCTGCTCGGCTGCGGAAATTTGTCACATCCGAATTCCGCATTGGTTCAGCTCAAAGAAACAAGCTTTGCAAGAAACACCAGCGCCAGATAGCCAATTCTATCAAAATTGCCCGTTATATGGCCCTCATGCCTTTTACCCGAAATCAAACAGTTAAGAAATAGCGCTCGGATATTTCTGTTCGAAAACCCGGATAAAATCCCCAGCAGGGGATTTTTCCTTTTCTCGCCTTCGCCCCACCACCAAATGCAGTATCGTGTGCTCAGGTTCCGAAATGTTTTCTCAAGAGACATCCTTGCTTTGGCTTTTATCAAAACTGAAAACGAAAGGGCTCCGATTTGTTGGAGCCCCTGGAGGGATGCCGCGAACAGCGGCGGTACGAAGGTACGATTTACGAAAGTTTTGCTGCCGGTGGGTAGAGCACTAGCACATAACAGGTTTGCACCCTGTCAGTGCAGTAGTTTTTTGGGGTTTTCTTGAACCTAGTTTTTGGATGGTAGGTTTCCAAGCCCACATCCTTAACCAGCCAGGTGATTATGTTGCCATTGCCACAGCAACTTTTTTCACTTCTGGTACAAGTTCTTCCTTACGGTTGAACTTAGTTCAATATCCTGTTCCCTTCCAGCTCGTTGATCACAACCTGGAAGTTCTCTCTGCGCTAGAGAGTTTGGATTCCCGTGAACAGGTGCTATCACCTTCTCCGGTGTGATCCGGAAATGATAGGTAGCAAACTGCGTTCGCACCCTACACTTAAGTCCAGGCTGCTCGGTCGGACTTTCACATGGGATTTTTTAGGTCCCACACTACTAATCCCCCGCCGGAAGGCAGCTACTCTCGAGAAGCAACTTCCTTCAGAAAAAGATATAGAATATATAATTCCGTGCCTTTTTCTAAAGAAAGAAGCTTAATATAAAGAACTAGCGTGCACTCGTTATATCACATTAAAAAACTAGCGGTCAAGTAGATAGGTGGACAAACTGTGGACAAAGTTTATGCTTCTGCAATCTGCAGATTAGCCGCTTTTTTAACCTTAGAAGAAATTTCACGGACAAGTTTAGGATTGTCTTTGAGATATTTGCGAGAACCATCAATTCCCTGCCCAAGTTTCTGGCCATCGTAGGTATACCAACTGCCAGACTTAGCTACTACTCCGTACTGGATACCGGCATTGACGAGATCGGCCTGAGCAGAAATACCCTCATTATAAAGAATATCGAACTCACAGGTACGAAATGGCGCCGCTACCTTATTTTTAACTACCTTTACTTTCACCCGGTTGCCTACAATCTTATCTCCAGATTGAATTTGGGCCGCCCGGCGAATCTCAAGCCGAACTGAAGCATAAAACTTCAGAGCCAATCCGCCGGTAGTCGTTTCGGGATTGCCAAACATAATTCCGATCTTATGCCTGATTTGATTGATAAACAAAACTGTGGTATTCGTTTTAGATACTATGCCCGTCAGCTTGCGCAAGGCATGAGACATAAGCCGGGCTTGCAAGCCCATATGCTGTTGATCCATTTCTCCCTCTATCTCCGCCCGGGGAGTTAAGGCCGCCACCGAATCAATTACCACAAGAGATACGCCGCCTGATTTAACCAATGTTTCTACGATTTCCAATCCTTGTTCGCCGGTATCGGGTTGGGAAATAAGCAAATCTTGAATTTTAACGCCAATTTTTTTGGCATACTCCGGGTCCAAAGCATGTTCGGCATCAACATAAGCCGCCACTCCGCCCATTTTTTGGACTTCAGCCACCAAATGGAGAGCCAGAGTTGTTTTACCCGAACTTTCAGGGCCATAAACCTCCACCACTCTTCCTCTAGGCATACCGCCCACACCCAAAGCCAAATCCAAAGAAATAGATCCCGTAGGAATAACATCTACATCAACCCGACGTGTATCACCAAGCTTCATGATGGAACCGTCGCCATACTTTTCCTGTATTTCTTTGACCGCCAGATCGACATTTTTATTAATTTTTAAATCTTCGTGTTTTTTCGCCATAAACAAACTCGCAATTCCCTCCTATTGCTTGTATTTAAACTTCTTCCTTTTCAGCTTCAGGCGTATCAGCTGAGACACCAGATTCTACTGATGTATTAATCAATGTCCCTTCTCCAGGCTTAAGATAAACTTCCCGCGGCTTTGCTCCATCACCTGGACCAATAACTCCTTTTTCTTCAAGAATGTCGAGCAATCGGGCTGCCCGGGCATAACCAACCCGTAACCGCCGCTGCAACAATGAGGCCGAAGCTTTACCTGCTGAGATTACCACTGCTTTGGCATCTTCGTAAAGATCATCATTAAAACCAGCACTGTCACCTATTGTACCAATTGTATTAATACCGGTATCCAAATCAACTTTTAATTCTTCCTCTCCTGTTTCCATTTCTAATTTTTCAGCTTGTTTGCATATAAATGAAACTACATCTTTAACTTCCTTTTCGGTTGTTAGTGGAGCTTGAAGCCGTCGCGGTTTAGATGCATCTCCGGACATAAACAGCATATCTCCTCGACCCAATAATTTTTCAGCACCAGACATATCAAGAATGGTACGCGAATCCACCTGGCTTGCTACCTGCAAAGCGATACGCGACGTAATATTTGCCTTAATTAATCCGGTAATCACTTCTACCGATGGCCGCTGAGTAGAAAGAATCAAGTGAATACCAACAGCCCGAGACATCTGGGCCAGACGTACAATCGCCGCTTCTATATCCCGACCATAGGAAACCATTAAATCCGCCAATTCATCAATTACGATTACAATAAACGGCATTAGTGATTCATTATTAGATGATAGCTTGGCATTATAGGAAAAAATATCCCGGGCTGCCGCTTTAGACAACAGGTCATAACGGCGATCCATTTCAGAAATAGCCCAGCGCAAAGCACCAAGCACTTTTTTATTATCAATAATTACCGGGGCAATGAGATGCGGGATATCGTTATAAAGAGTCAATTCCACTCGTTTAGGATCAATCAAAATAAGTTTAACAATATCCGGCGAATGCTTGTATAAAAGAGAAAGAAGAATTGAATTTATCATTACTGATTTTCCGGTTCCGGTTGCGCCGGCAATTAAAAAGTGGGGCATTTTTTCTAAGCCGGTATAAAC
This sequence comes from Minisyncoccota bacterium, assembly GCA_035637795.1. Classification (GTDB taxonomy): domain Bacteria; phylum Patescibacteriota; class Minisyncoccia; order 2-02-FULL-40-12; family GWA2-44-9; genus DASPWL01. The sequence continues at coordinate 6,165 of DASPWL010000038.1, forward strand.
TGGGTTGCCTGACACATCCCGCCCAAGCGCAATGGGCAAAAAGTTTTTCGATTGAGTAAACTCTTCCTGTTCCAAAAGCGCGCGCAACGATACAATAGCA
>DASPWL010000039.1:0-11250 GCA_035637795.1 Minisyncoccota bacterium
ATATAATAGAATCATTTATTATTTTCTCAATGAATTTAATAAGGTAAATTAGTATCCAGTCGAGTTAAAATCGTGTACTATAAGGCATACGGGTTAGAGTCCCGTCAGGGCACTATTTACAACAGCTAAAAAGAGGTATAATATATAGGATATATGAAAGAACTGGGTAAAGTCACGCATTGGTACGACAAGGCCGGCGTAGCGGTGGTTAAATTAAGCGGTTCGCTTAAAGTCGGCGACTCTATCAAATTCAAAAAAGGCGACCAGGAAATTGAAGACTCCGTCGCCTCAATGCAAGTCGACCACAAAGATGTGCCATCGGGTAAAAAAGGTAACGAAGTCGCTATTAAATTGTCCCAAAAAGCAAAAGAAGGAACCGTTCTCTACTCCGCAGATTAGCAACTCAATCTAAAGACCGCCTTGGACAAACTCAGGACAGTTTTTAGTTATTTCTTATTGTGAAACTTCTCATGCACATCCCGAAGTTGTTTGTCTGTCACATGGGTATAAATTTGAGTGGTAGTTACCGAAGAATGGCCTAAGAGTGCCTGAACTGAACGAATATCAGCGCCATTGCGCAATAAATCAGTAGCATAGCTGTGCCGGACTGTGTGAGGACTCACATTTTTTCCAACAATGCCAGCTTTAGTTGAGTACTTCTTTACAATGCGCTGAATGCTTCGGGGAGTAAGTCTTAAATTTGCCTCTTTATTGGTTAGTCCGTTCTTTGGAATTCTTATAAATAACGCCTCATCAATATCAGTTCTCCTATCCAAATAGTTTTTTAGGTCATTTTTAGTCTTATCGGATAAAAACACCAGGCGTATTTTATTGCCTTTGCCCCGAACAGCTATTTCTCCCCGTCGGATATCAATTTTATCTCGGTCAAATGAGCAAAGTTCCGAAACCCGAGTGCCGGTACTAAACAAAACGCTTAAGATTGCCTTGTCTCGCAAAGAAGCCAAATCAGTTCCACTGGGAGCAGATAATAATCTTTCCAACTCATCTGCTTCAAGAAAGGTGACATTATGTTCCTCTTGCTTAGCTAATTCGATTTTTTCCGCCGAAACGGTCTTAATTCCCCGCTTAGCCAGATATTTAAGAAAATTACGCAGGGCAATAATGTGATAATTCTGGGTAATCTTCTTTAACGGTTCCTCTTCGTGAGTAAGGCGATTCAACCAAAGCCGATAGTTCCTAATGATGTCCTCATCTAACTCTGAAATACTTGTTACTCGAGCAAAATTAACGAATCGATTTAAATAACGGCCATAATTTTCAAGCGTCTTGGGCGAGCGATTTTTCTCGATCTCCAGATGCTCCAGGTATTGATTTTTAAGCTTTTGAATATCCTTTTCCACCCCGCCAGTATAGCACGAAATAACAGTTGCATAATATAAAAAATTGTGTTATTTTAAGGTTCTAATAACTACTAACTGACTAACGGCAGGATTGGGATATATTCTTTCTCGCCGTTCAGCATAAATCATGCTCAGTCCCCAAGAGAAAGCGAAACTGTTAGAAAAACATCGTTTACATGAGAAAGATACCGGTTCGCCAGAGAGTCAGGTTGCCATTTTCACCACTGAGATTGATCGGCTGGTGAAGCATCTCAAAAAGCACGCCAAAGACAATAGTTCTCGGGTCGGTCTTTTAAAAATGGTTGCCAAACGCAAACGTCTTTTAGATTATCTCAAGCGACATGACATTAAACGATACGAGACCCTCGTTAAAAAACTAGATTTGAAGAAATAACTGAGTTTCTAGATTGCCATGTCCAATAAAATAACCGTACCCCAACGAAAAACTCACCGAATTGGCGTGTTTGTCGATGTTCAAAACATGTACCATTCAGCCAAGAACCTTTACAAGGCTCGAGTGAATTTTGGCGAATTGCTCAAGATTGCCACCTCCGGCAGAGAATTAGTCCGAGCGGTCGCCTATGTTGTGAAATCAGACACGCCTGAAGAAAAGGCATTTTTTGATGCTCTGGAAAAAGCCGGTTACGAGTTAAAAAGTAAAGATCTTCAAATATTCCCCGGCGGCATGAAAAAAGGCGACTGGGATGTTGGCTTAGCTGTCGATGCCATTAGTTTATCCAAGCAACTTGATGTGGTTATTATTGTTTCCGGCGATGGCGATTTCGAACCCTTGGTGGAATATTTGAAATTTAGCGGATTAATTGTAGAAACAGTGAGTTTTCGCCATTCGACTAGTACTCGCTTAATTGATGCCGCTGATAATTTCATCGATTTGGGAGAAGCCAATAAAATCCTTCTAAAAGCACCCAGAAAAAATTATAATAAATAATGGATATAAATGGATAATACCTTTCGATCTCAACCCGAACCCTTGCCACCTGAAAATCCTTCTATAATTCCCCCATCGCAATTTAACTACCAAAAATTTGTTCTTGTACTAATTGCCCTTGGTTTATTTGCCGGCACTTACCTTCTTTTAGCCCAAAATTATGGCTGGTGGCCAATGAGCGTGGCGATATCGAGTCCGTCGCCTACTCCGGATGCAACATCGAATTGGCAAACATATACCAACGCCCAGTATGGATTTGAGTTTAAATACCCCCCAAATCTCTTATTAAAAACTGATATTCAAGGAATTGAAGGTACACCGGCCTTAGCGCAGGTTGAATTTACCCAAAACAGTTTTCCAAAAACAAATTTTGTTGAAGCAGAAATAGCCGTAGCCGACTTAGGCCAGAAATCGGATTGTCTTACTCGAATCGATCAATACCAAAATTTCACCGGCCAGCAAACCATAAATGGCATCGTTTTCAAAACTGGTTCAGTTACTGGCGCCGCGGCTGGTAACCTCTATGAATCGAGTATATACCGGACTATTCACGATAATGCCTGCATTCAAATAACCATTGTCATTCATACCGGGAACATCGGCAACTATCCGGAAGGTACGGTTAGCGAATTTAACAAAAGTCTGGCTCTTGGACCACTAAATCTAATCCTCTCCACCTTCAAATTCACCAATTCCATCGATATCTCCGCCTGGAAAACCTACCGCAACGAGCAGTATGGGTTTGAGATAAAAATTCCAGAAGAATGGACATCAGTAGCGCGACGGGACAACAAGCACTACGGAGCTTTGATCATTGTTAGTTTTAGCTCAAAGGTCACGGATAACTTTGCAGAACTTCTCGTGTATGACGTTCAAAACAGAACGCCTGCGCAACTTTTAAGTTCCATATATGATACGGAAAGTGTATCATATATTCGCGATGGAATGCTTGGGTCATATTCCGCCACGCTGTTTAACCTCGATAGCCTCGCCGCCGTGAAAGGAGTTATAATTCAGCACGCCGAAAGATTTTACGTATTTCAAGACGATGGGAGCCTGACCGACCGAATCCTCTCCACCTTTAAGTTTACTCGTTAAAAAACACTAAGCGGTTGAAGCCTCTTAGATTCACCAAATAATCATCTAAATTTGCTAATGTACTCTTATGCAGATGTCGCCAGCCCATAAGCTGGCGCTTCTGTTATTTTTGTGATAAGCTCCTTTCTAGCTTAATTACAATGCGGGTTGGAGGTGAGGAGAAACACGAGGAAACGGGCTTTGCCCAGCGCTTTTTTCGGGAGAAGAATGCGATGGGCAGAATCTTGTTGCTCACACTTCTCCCTCGTTGATTGAATAATGGAAGTTAAAACTTATACGGAAGAGTTTGGCGGCAAGCCACTCTCCATTGAAATCGGCCGTTTAGCTAGTCAAGCAAATGGCTCTGTTCGGGTTCAATATGGCGAAACAACGGTGCTGGTTACAGCAGTCATGTCGACCGGCACAAAACCAGTCGATTATATGCCTCTAACCGTTGATTACGAAGAGAAATATTACGCTGCCGGTAAGATAAAGGGCTCCAAGTGGATTAAACGCGAAACCCGTCCCTCTGATGAGGCTATCTTGACGGGACGGGTCATTGACCGCTCACTTCGTCCCCGTTTTGACAATAGAATTCGCAATGAAATCCAAGTAGTAGCTACGGTCTTATCATTTGATGGCAAAAACGATCCCGATATGCCGGCGCTTTTTGGCGCTTCGCTGGCATTAATGATTTCTGATATTCCCTTTGACGGGCCGGTTTCGGCAACCCGGGTTGGCCGAACAGATGAGAAACTTATCATCAACCCAACTTACTTGGAAAGGCAAACAGGAGATCTTGATATTATCGTTGCCGGCACGACTCAAAAGATCAATATGCTGGAGGCAGGCGCTAAAATCGTGCCAGAAAAAAATATTATAGAAGCAGTTGAATTCGGTTTTAAAGAACTTAAAAAATTAAATGAATTACAGCAAAGAATTGCCAAAGAACTTACTCCTAAAAAACGCCAACTGGCATTAGTTGAGACAGACACCGAATTGGCAAAAATTGTTCATGAGGTTGCGGCTCCCCAATTGGATCCGCCAACTGGTGGAGGTCTATTTACCAAGGACAAGCAAGAATTCTATCAAAATATCCATAAAGCACACGATTCAACTTTGGACCAAATTCGAACCCAATTTTCGGAAAGCCCAGATCTAGGCAGAAAATTAACTGAAGCTGAGAACCTATTTGAGGAAGAAATTAATCAAATTGTCCACAAAAACATTCTCGAATCAGAAAAAAGGCCCGATGGCCGTAAAATCGATGAATTACGGGAAATCAGTGCCGAAGTCGGCATTCTTCCCCACACTCATGGTTCTGGATTATTTCAACGCGGCCAAACCCAAGCTTTGTCCATTCTTACCTTAGCCGCCCCGGGTATGGAACAATGGATTGAAACGATGGAAATCGAGCTTACTAAGAAACGCTTCATGCATCATTATGTATTCCCGCCATTTTCCGTAGGCGAAACAGGCCGTATGGGCGGAGCGGGCAGACGTGAAATTGGCCATGGTGCTCTAGCCGAGCGCTCTCTGGAACCGATTATTCCTTCTAAAGATGACTTTCCGTATACCATCCGAGTTGTTTCTGAAATTTTATCTTCAAACGGCTCCTCTTCTATGGCTTCAGTTTCTGGGTCATCACTGGCTCTCATGGACGGTGGCGTACCAATTAAAACTCCCGCTGCCGGCATCGCTATGGGTATCATGCTCGATGAAAAGGGAGAAAAATACAAAATCCTCACTGACATTCAAGGGCCAGAAGATCATCATGGTGACATGGACCTGAAAGTAGCAGGTACAAAAGACGGCATTACGGGCATGCAGATGGATGTAAAAATTGATGGCATTACTCCCAAGATTCTCGGAGAAGCTCTGGCTCAAGCTAAAAAAGCCCGCTTGGAAATTTTAGAGCACATGAATCGGGCAATTGCCGCTCACCGGACCGAATTATCTGAACATGCACCGCGCGTCAAGATTATAAAGATTAATCCTTCAAAAATCGGAGCTCTTATTGGCCCCCAAGGCAAAGTAATCAACGAAATTATTGAGAAAACGGGAGTTTCGATTGATATTGATGACGATGGGTCGGTATTCGTAACCTCAAATAATCCCGAAGGAATGGGAAAAGCGTTAGCTCTAATCAATGATATAACTTATGAAGTAAAGCCCGGCGACGAATTTGATGGTGTGGTAAGCCGCTTAATGGATTTTGGAGCTTTTGTGCAATTTGCTGGCACCAAGGAAGGAATGGTCCACGTTTCGCAAATTTCAAACGAGCGCATTAATCGCCCTTCTGATGTCCTAAAAATTGGCCAAAAAGTCCACGTGACTGTCCGAGAAATAGATGAGAAAGGACGCATTAATCTGACCATGAAAGGCAAAAAATAACTCAGCTTTTGTTCAGCTATTGAGTATGGTAGAATAAATCTAAAGACGAAGTAATTCTCCTTTATGGCTGAACCAGGAACTCCTCCGGATAATAACAATCCAACTGGAAGTCAAATTCCAACTCCACCCATTAAATCAGGAATTCCTGATTTAAAATTTTCAGGCAACCAGCCGTCCCTTCCTCCAAACCTACCCACATCAGCAGGACCGCTTCCACCTTTAGCCAATCGCCCTTCGTCACCAAGCCAAAATATTACTGATGCTCCAAGAGAATATAAATCGACCATCCGAACAATGGCCGATGATATTGCCAAAATTAAAGTTGGTCAGCAACCAAGCGGCACCAATCTTCAAAAAGCAGTTACTTTCCCAACCCCTCCCGTTTTTCAACCCAAACCAGCCCCAATCTCTCCTCAGTCTCCCATAAGTTCTCTGCCCCCGCCCTACTTTCAGCCAGAACGACCCCGGCCAATTATCACGCCTCCAATTGCTCCCCGTCCCCAAATTCAACCCTCTCCCGCTCCTGAGTCAGTCCTACCCGTAAGTTCAGGCAAACCCAAAATGGTTATGTATCTCCTTATTATCCTGGGGGTTTTGCTGATTGGCGTCGTATATCTTTTCCTTCGTTCAGGAAATCAGGAAGTAACAGTTTCTCCCACTCCAGAAGAAACAGCCACCACTACCCCTACGCCAGTCATCAATTTAGAAACCACTTTTGGTAGTGCCAGTGAAAGCATTCCTCTAGCTGGTGGAATCCCAGAATTTTTATCTGAAATCAACAATAAAACTATCGTTGCTGGGGAATTAAAAAACATTAGAGCTTATTTAACCGGTCCCAGCCCTTCTGAAGCAGACGGAGACCTTAATTTTATCCGGATATTAGACATCAATGCGATAACCTACCCGACTCAAATTAAAAATACCCTCGGTACTGATCATGCTTTTCTTATATATGGCCAGCGGGAAGTATATGACAGTAAAGGAAAAATAATTATTAATGCTCCTCCTCAGAAACGTCTTATTTTTATAATTGAAGTAGCAGATCCAATTACTTTCGGACAAATTCTCACTGGCTGGGAAGCAAATATAACAGATGCTTTGGCAAAATTATTCGAATTGAATAAAACAAAGGCCGCCAGTCCAGATTTTCTTACAAACATTTATCAAAGCTCAACAGTTAAATACCGAAATTTTCCTTATGCAGATAGGAGTATTGATTATACCCTCATTACCGGCAAGAATAACAAATCATATTTTATAATTTCAAATTCTCGCGAAGCGATATACACTGCTCTTGATAAGTTTCGCTAGTATCACCAAATATGTCACCTTAAGAATGACACCTCAAGGTGTCATTCTTATTTCTTTAGGCTTAAAAGGTTTTATTGTAAGCCATTTTTTAATCATGGTGACATTGATGGTGACATTCATATGTCACCATCAATGTCACCATGTGTCACTTCGATGTCACCAGTGACATACTTATCAACAAAAACTTCATTGACATGTCATCTGGTGACATTATACTGAAGAAAGCACATTCATTCGTGCTGGTAGTTCGATACAAATGAACAATCGGCACTTTTTCCATATCAAGGGGCACGGCTCACTAGAAGTAACACTTTCGGGGCATTGGTGCCCCTTCTTTTTTATTGTATTCTTATATCCCGTATGTTATATAAAAGTCATGACCAAAGAGGAATTACAAAAACTAGATAAAGACTTAACAAGAGAGGAGCAAACTCTTATAAAACGCCTTGAAGAAATTGCTATTAAGAATCCAGCGGTGCGGGGGGATTTTGAACCGACCATGCCCAACTATGGCGATAAGTATGAGTACGATGAGAGCATTAACGCATCGACCGAACTCGATACTAATTTTGCCCTTGAGCAAGAACTTGAACAGCAACTTGAAAAGATCCGTTCAGCCCGGGAACGGATTAAAAATCAGACCTATGGAGTTTGTTCGAATTGCCAGAAACAAATAACTGAAGATCGACTGAAAGCAATACCAACGGCGGCTTTATGCATTGATTGCGCTCAAAATCCCCATTAATCGTGTCTGTACGACTTTTTTCCGCTTCTATTCAGGGTATTGAAGCCACTCCAATTGAAGTAGAAGTTGATTCCACACCTGGTCTCCACGCTTTTAATATTGTTGGTTTGCCTGATAAAGCAGTAGAAGAATCGAAGGATAGAATTGCGGCCGCAATTAGAAACAGTAAATTAATTCCCCCCAACGCCAAAAATCGGCGTTTTATCGTTAATTTAGCGCCTGCGGACATAAAAAAAGAAGGTCCAGCTTATGATTTACCGATTGCTATTGGTTATCTGCTTGAAACCGAGCAAATTAAATTTGATTCCCAGAAAAAACTTTTAGCCGGCGAACTTTCTTTAGATGGTTCGTTAAAGCCAACGAATGGTATTCTATCCATGGCAATTATGGCTAAAAAGCTTGGTTTTTATGAATTAATTGTGCCTAAGGCTAATCTTTTGGAAGCCAGCGTAATTCCTGGAATTAAAGTCATCGGAGTTCATACAATTCTAGAGTTAGTTGGTTATCTTAACGGTACAATCCGCATTAATCCCCCACCTACTCAAAGCCTTAACCTGCAAGGAAATTTATTCAATGATCCTTTTAATTATATTCATGGTCAGGAAACAGCAAAACGTGGCTTAATTGTAGCTGCTGCTGGCGGGCACAATGTCTTAATGAATGGTGCTCCAGGATCTGGTAAAACTCTTTTAGCTAAAGCTTTTTGTGACCTTCTTCCTCCACTTACTCTCAAAGAATCTCTCGAAGTAGCTATGATTTACAGCTCAGTAGGACTTTTAAAAGATGGTTCTCTTTCGGTTCAACGGCCATTTCGAAATCCCCACCATACCACATCGGCCATTGCTATTACCGGCGGTGGTTCTATTCCCAAGCCAGGTGAAATCAGTCTTGCTCATAGAGGCGTCTTATTTCTTGATGAACTCCCCGAATTTCCTAGAAATGTTTTAGAAAGCTTGCGCCAACCTTTAGAAGACGGCACTGTTACAATTTCACGAGCTTCAGGTTCAATTACATTACCGGCAAAATTTATATTTATTGCCGCTATGAATCCCTGCCCTTGCGGTAACTTAGGAGATGAAATAAATCCCTGTATTTGCCCTCCTTTCAATGTAATACGCTATCGAAAAAAAATTTCTGGACCCTTACTTGACAGAATCGATATTCAATTGTGGGTCCCGCGCGAGAAGGCAAATAATCAGCCAACTGCAACAGAAAATAATAATTCGATTCGGGAACAAATTAGAGCTGCTCGGATAATTCAGAATGAACGTTTTAAGAAAGAAAAGATATTTACCAATTCAGAACTTAATCATAAAAATGTTGACCGATATTGTAATCTTGATAAAAAAGCGGAACTATTGCTACAAACTGCAGTTAATAGTCAGCATCTTTCTCTTCGGGCTTATCATAAAATTAAAAAACTTGCCCGAACTATTGCCGATTTAGATCAATCAGAACAAATAAAAGAACTTCACCTTGCTGAAGCGATAGGTCTAAGAATCAATGATAAAATGTTCCAAGAAATGAATTAAATTAAAAATTACCAAGCGAGATTTTAATTTAATTCTTAGCCAGAGGATTTTTAGCTCCGTGGACTTCGAAATGAAGATGACATCCTGTAGAGTGACCAGTAGTGCCTATCAGGGCTATAAATTGCCCCTTCGTAACCTCATCCCCTTCTTTCACTTCAATTTTACTGGTGTGAGCATATAGCGTTTCCGTGCTATTAGAGTGTTCAATCTTTATAAATTTTCCAAAACCACCATTCCAACCGCTGTCATCGGCAACAGCTATTTTGCCGTCAGCTGCAGCATAAATTGGCGTTCCGCAGGAATTAGCAATATCCACACCATTGCGGCCATGAATTTTACCCCAATTAAATCCATTGGTTGGAAAAATAAAATAATTGCCCAAATCCGGTAAAGAAGCAAAGCGTTGGTTGTTCGCTTTTACATCGCCATAATTAGATACCGATTCAGCTTTCGAATCTTCAATTCTTCCCCCAGGGATAATAATTTCTTCGTTTAATTGTAATTTCCCATCCCGAGGCAAAGAATTAAAGCTAATAATCTCAGCTTCATCAGCTCCAAACTGTTTCGCAATTAACCCAGTAGTATCTCCTTTTTTTACCTTGTAAATCACCCCCGAAACAGGGGGGATGCGTAATACTTGGCCAGGCTTTATACTATCGTTATCTTTCAAATTATTTGCCCAAACAATTGAATTAAGAGTTACCCCATAATCTGAAGCAATAAAAGAAAGACGATCCCCTGGCTGAACAGTATATTCAGTTATTTGATTTCGCTCACTAGGTGAAACGTAATCTTCCGAGGCATGCGCAGTAGCAACAATTGAGTTTTGCTGAACTAAAGAAATATCGGGCGTGACTATGGTCGTTTTAGTGTTATCTTGTCCGCTCGTCCGCCCATCAGAAGCAGCTAAATTGTTTATATCAACTATATTAGAAGATTGAGCAATTGTAGTTAAAGAAGCTGAAGTTTCTTCAATATAGTTCTTGAGTGCTAATTTAAAAAAATTCGACTGTCCTTCGGCATGAGAACCCTGAAGCACGATAATTACAACTGATAATATTATTGCAACATATAAGTCAAAAAACCTACTTTTTATAAAACGAGTAACTCCTAACTTTTGACTTGCTCGTCCGATTAAATGAAAGGGGAATCGGATAGTATTTTTAATGTGTGTACTAATAAGCCTTGGAAATTAGTTGCTACAGAGGAGATTATTCAAAAAAATACTTAATTTCATATAATCTTCATTATCAAACAAAAAACTCTCTGTCGAGAGATTTCCTCGATTCTAGCACATGCCACTAAAAGTTGTCAATTTATAAAAAGGGTCTTTGTCCACAAAGAACTTAAATCTGCCTGTAGTTTCTTATTTTTTAGCCCAGTCCCTTGTCGATAATCATTGAATCAGCAACAATAATATATGACTCGATCTGATATTGGCTTTGCCGCCGAACAATTAGCAAAACAATTCCTCATTAACCATAACTATAAAATTATAGGCCAGAATTATCGTCGTCCATGGGGTGAAATTGACATAATTGCACAAAAAGAAGGAATTACAATTTTTGTTGAAGTGAAAGCGAATACTGCACAATATAAAGCATATGCCCCGGAGTTAAGGGCAGGATTCACTAAGCTGAAAAAGGTTATTAGAACCGCCAGAACATATTTGATGGATAAAAAATATAAATCTAGCCAGCCATGGCAGATTGATGTTATCTCTATCATTTTTGATAAAACTGCAAGAAGTGCCCAGATCAAGCATTTTAAAAACATAGAAATATAACAGAGTTCCCTTTCGTGTTCGCCTGACGCGTATCCCTATGTGCTCATTCTATTGCGCTCATAGGGTCCCTCGCGGGCGAAACGGGGAACCCACTC
>DASPWL010000040.1:0-3218 GCA_035637795.1 Minisyncoccota bacterium
TTATAAGTGAATTAGTCCCGATTGAGCGGGGGGCAAAGATACTGCCGGGAATGGCGAATACATCGCGGTTTTGCTCTAAAGCAAATTGGGCGGTGATTAGAGCACCGCTTTCTCGATCTGCCTCTATGACGACTACACCTCGAGAAAGTCCGCTTATTATACGGTTTCTAGCCGGAAATGTAAAATGCTGGGCTTTAGTGCCTTCCGGATATTCGGAAACTATTAGGCCATTATGATTTAGTATTTTATGAGCTAAATTAAAATTAGTTCTGGGATAAATACTTTCATCATCAATACCTGAACCCAGAACAGCGATGGTGTTGCCACCGGCTTCTAACGCGGCAGTATGAGCGGCGGCATCAATGCCTAAAGCAAGTCCGCTGACAATAGTGCAGCTGGCTTTAATCAGATCGTGAACTAGAAAACGAGTTGCTTCTTGGCCGTAAGGAGTGAGCTTACGGGTGCCGACAACTGCCAAACATGGAGTTTGAAAAAGAGAAATATTGCCTCGATAGTAAAGCATTTTAGGCGGCTGATGGATTTGGGATAAAAGCTTGGGATAAGTTTTGTCTTTGCGAGTCAGATTGATTATGGGATAGCCAGGCATGTTTGTTATTTCACTCTTTTTTATTTATTATGGCAAACATATGCATCTTTCGGTTGTAATCCCGGCTTATAATGAAGAGGAAAGAATAAGCAAGACCCTGGAGAGTATTAATGAATATCTTTCGCGTCAGAACTTTGCATATGAAATCATCGTAGTGAATAACAATTCACAAGACAAAACCGCTGCTTTGGTTAAAGAATATGAAAAGCGCATTCATCATATTCGCTTATTAGATGAACCAAAGCCGGGCAAGGGCTACGCGGTAACCAAGGGTATTCTTGAGAGTCAGGGTAAATATCGATTGTTTACCGATGCCGATAATTCGACCACCATTGATCATATTGAGAAGATGATGCCTTATTTTGACAAAGGATATGATGTAGTGATTGGGTCACTGGCCGTAAAAGGAGCAAGAATCATGCAAGGTGGGGGCGAACCCTGGTGGCGAGTACTTATGGGAAAGGCTGGAAATAAATTTATTCAAATATTCGCCGTATGGGGGATAAATGATACCCAACGCGGTTTCAAGATTTTTACTGAGCAGGCGGTAAAAGATATTTTTCCCAGGCTGACGATTTTTGGTTGGGGCTTTGATGTAGAAGTGCTCGCCTTAGCCAAAAGATTTAAGTATAAAATCAAGGAAGTGCCGGTGACCTGGAATAATGACCCCAATTCCAAAGTGAATTTTTGGTCCTATCCCCAGGTGCTTGGACAAACATTAAAGGTGTTCTGGAATTTGCACACCGGGAAGTATTCTTAATATGGCCTTATCAGAATTTCGACAAGATTTGGTCTCGGGCGAGTGGGTTCTTTTTGCTACGGGTCGAGCTAAGCGTCCCCGGCCGGAACCGCTTGCATATGCTAAGCAGCCTAAAGAACTATGTCCTTTTGAGGATATTGAAAAATCAGAACAGGAGCTAATCTGGCGGTCTCCAAATTCTTCTGATTGGCAGATTGCCGTGCTACGCAATAAGTATCCGGCGGTTGGTCAGGGTGAATGCGGACCAGATCAAAAAGTCGGGCCTTACACAGTTCACAGCGCTATTGGCGAGCATGATTTATTTGTGTTTCGCAACCATGACCTCCAGCTCCATAATTTTACTCCCGAACAAATGCTGCCAGTGGTCAAAGCCTATAAATTAAGGAAAAGAGAATTAACGCGAATAGGAGGCTGTATCAAATATGTCATGCTTTTTCATAATTTTGGAATTGAGGCCGGGGCAAGCATTTCCCATTCTCATAGTCAGATACTGGCTATGCCTATTTTGCCGCCTTCAGTAGACCGCAGCATCCAGGGAGCATTCCGTTTTTATAAAGAGCACCAAAAAAAAGCTTATTTACTAATGATAATCTGGGAAAAAGAACAGGGGCATCGGATTGTTTATGAGAATGATTATTTTATTGCCTTTTGCCCTTTTGCCTCCAGGCATCCGGGTGAAATTAGGATTTTTCCTAAAAGTGGTGACTCTCATTTTATTCAAACTCCGGAAGAATTGGATTCATATTTCGCTGAAGCACTAAGCGTAGTCCTCCATAAGATGAAAAATGCGCTTCATGAGCCGGCCTATAACTTTTATTTCCACACAGCGCCAACTGAACTGAATCTTGGCGACATTCATGATTATTATTCTTGGCATATTGAAATCGTTCCAAAATTACAAACTGAGGCAGGTTTTGAACTGGGGACCGGCGTAGATATCAATACGGTAGATCCAGATGAGATGGCAAGAATGTTGCGTGAGGCCCCGGGAATATAGTCGAGTCAGATGAAACAAAAACTTATAGTAGCCAATTGGAAAATGGCACCGGCGACTCTGGCAGAAGCGCAGAGAATTTTGGAATTTATTGATGATTATTTGAGCACCATTCCCGAGCAGAAATTATTTTCACTGGTTGTCTGTCCGCCGTTTATTTTTATCGAGGAGGTGGCTAAGATGCTTGCCACTTATCATCTTGCTCATTACTCATCACTTGGAGCGCAAGACATATTCTGGGAAAATCAGACGCCCCATACAGGAGAAATTTCCGGACCAATGCTGGCAAAATTAGGAGTTCGCTATGTTATTATCGGTCATTCCGAACGCCGGTGGGAAATGGGCGAGAGTGACAATGTAGTTAACCAAAAGTTGAAAGCGGCCTTGCAAAATGAGCTTATACCTATTGTTTGCGTGGGTGAGCAGATTCGCGACGAAGAATTTAGGTCATTTCTGCAAAATCAAGTTCGAGCCACATTTGCCGATCTTAATTCCCAGGAAATCTCCAAGTGCATCATCGCCTATGAACCGGTATGGGCAATAAGTTCCAGTCCTGGGGCACGGCCGGATACGCCTGAAAGCGCTCTTCAATCAATCCAGATTATTCAAGAAACTTTAGGTGTAACCGATAATATTATACTCTATGGCGGTTCAGTAACTTCGGGAAATGTAGCCGATTTTATTTCTCTTGAACAAATTCAAGGAGTGCTTGTAGGCGGGGCCAGTCTCAAGAAAGATGAATTTGTTAAAATCCTGTCAGTGGCAGCAACCTTTCATAAATGAGGCTAATTACTGACATTTCAGACCTGCATGAAAAAAATATCCTTCTGCGGACTGATTTTGATGTGCCGGTTGTA
>DASPWL010000041.1:0-6929 GCA_035637795.1 Minisyncoccota bacterium
GCGAGGGAATGGCGGACGTTTTCTAGTTCTAGCATAGAAGTAAGAATAGCAAAGAAATATGGCTAAATAAAGCTCATTTGCTCTTCATGAAATTTGTGGTATTGTAAAATCAGCACAAGGAGGTGCCTATGGCTACGAAAACACCTCCCCTGACTCGAGACTTCATCCGGACGAGGAATGTGATCAGAACGTGCGGCCGGCAGCTCGAGGACGTAATCAATAACCTCCACGCGGAGGTTATGGGCGAGCCCTGTGCTCACGATGTCGTGCGGCTGATCGCTCCTCGGCTCATGATCAAAACCCTCGATTGCCTGGAGGAGAGACGATGCGCAACCAGCGTGGATACTCAGGCAATGAGATTCCTCATTGCCAAGGAGCTCGGGTAGACGTACGAGTCAAGGGATCACCAGAGCCGCTTGCGTGCAGGTGCACGAAGGCGGCTCTTTCTTTTTAAGTCGCGTTGAGCGTAGCGATGGGCTTAATGGTATCGCAGAGAAATTTAAGCGTTCCGTCTCGATCATTTACTTTGCCTTGAACCACCACTACTCGGTTCTCCTGCCAGGCATCAGTATCCTTTTCAAAAACATTTGGGAAAACTACCAGTTCAATTTTTGAGGTTGCGTCTTCAAGCCAGGAAAATAGCATCGGCCGGCCGGTTTTGGTCACAATCTTTTGGGTTTTGGTAATTACGCCTCCAATTTTCAATTGTTGATTGGAGCGGGGAGGTATGTCTTTGATAGCAGTAACTTTTTCTAAGGCAAGCTGGACTTGGTAGTCGCTTAAGGGATGTTCTGAAATAAATAGGCCCAATAATTCTTTTTCCCACATAAGTTTGGTCCAGGAAGAAGCCGCTTCAACAAAATCCAGGCGGAGGGAATTTAGTTGGACAGCGGTTTTATCGCCAAAAAGACTTACTTGACCTAAGGATGATTGTTTTTGCTGGTCACGGGCATGATTTAAAAATTTTTCGAGGTTTGCTAAAAGTGTATTTCGTTCTCCTAATGAATCGAGTGCGCCACACTTGATTAAACTCTCAAGTGATTTTTTATTGAGATCCTTGTTGTGGACTCGATTAATAAAGTTTTCCACGCTGTTATATATTCCATTGCCGATTCGTTCTCTGATAATGGCACTAACAATATTATTACCCACGTTTTTGATGGCGGTCAGGCCAAATCTGATTGTCGGAATATTAGCGCGAATTACCGTAAATCGCTCAAAACTTTCATTAATATCCGGTGGGAGTACCTTGATGCCCATGCGCTGGGCTTCTTCAATCAAAAAGGCAATGCGTTCTACGTCTCCAGTTTCACTGTTCAAAAATGCCGCCATAAATTCGGTTGGGTAGTTTGCCTTTAAGTAGGCGGTTTGATAGGCAATCATAGCATAGCAGGCGGCATGCGAACGATTGAAGGCATATCGGTTGAATGGTTCCACCAAGGACCAGAATTTGTCGGCAATCTGTTTGGGTGTGCCGACCTTGGCGGCACCGGATTTAAATTTCTCTTCTTGCTCATCCAGGAGGGATTTAATTTTCTTGCCGACTGCTTTGCGCAAAACATCAGCTTCCGAGCGGCTGAAACCAGCTAAAACTCTTACGGCTTCAATTAATTGTTCTTGGTAAACCATGATACCATAGGTATTTTTTAAGATGGGTTCAAGGCTTGGATAGAGATATTCAACTTTTTGGCGGCCATGCTTGCGGGAAATATATTGAGGCAAAAGCTCCATCGGTCCCGGACGGTATAAAGAGACCATGGCAATAATATCTTCCAATTCGGTTGGCTTTAGGTCTTTAAGGTAACGTTTCATACCAGAGCTTTCCAGTTGGAAAACTCCAGTCGTAGTGGCATTTTGAAGCAGCTTGAATGTTTTAGGATCATCCAAGGGGATGGTATCAATATCAAATTCAATGCCATGTTGATGTTTAATCATTTCTAAAGCATTTTCAATAATGGTCAGATTTGCCAGTCCTAGAAAATCCATTTTAAGCAATCCCAAGTCTTCCACTGCGTGCATTTCATATTGGGTAATAATGTCGCCCTCATTAGTGCCTTGTTGGAGCGGTAAGTATTCGGTTAATGGCTCGGGTGTAATTACCACGGCGCAGGCGTGGGTTGAAGAATGCCGAGCCACCCCTTCCAGTTCCGCCGCCGCATCAACCAATTTTTTTACATCGGGATTTGATTCATAAAGCTGGCGGAGCTCATCAATGGTTTCCAGCGCTTTTTTCAGGAAGCCGGACCGGTCATTTTGATTGGGTGTGTAGGGAACAAGTTTGGCAATCCGGTCGCAAAAATCATAGGAAAAGCCCAGTGCCCGGCCGGCATCGCGAATGCCGCCTCGGGCAGCCATCGTGCCAAAAGTGATAATTTGAGCAACATGGTCGTGGCCGTATTTGTCAGCGACATATTTTAAGACTTCATCTCGTCTGGTGTCGGCAAAATCCAAGTCGATGTCCGGCGGCGACACGCGTTCCGGATTCAAAAATCGCTCAAAAAGAAGGTTATATTTTAAAGGATCAACATTAGTTATATTCAGAAGGTAAGCCAATAAGCTGCCGGCCGCCGAGCCCCGGCCTGGTCCGACAACGATGCCATTTCGTTTGGCCCAATCCACAAAATCATGAACGATGAGAAAATAGGATGAAAATCCAGTCTCATGAATAACTTTTAGTTCGAAGTCAAGGCGCTTTATTGCTTCGGGAGACGATTCGGCTCCGTAACGATTTCCCAATCCTTTATAAGCAAGTTCTTTAAGATATTGAAATGCATCCCGGTAGCCGGCAGGCAATGGGAAAGGCGGTAACCTGGTTTTTCCTAACTCAATTTCGACCGAACACATCTGAGCAATTTTGTTGGTATTCTCAAACGCCTCCCGGACAACATCTTCGCCCAAGGATTTAAATTTATCGTGCATTTCTTTGCCATCGAGAAGGGAAAAGTCGTCCTGGTTCATGCTAAACCGGTCTTTATCATCAAGTTTGTTTCCGGTTTGAACAGCCAGCAACACATCGTGGGCATGACTATCGTTCTTGTTGATATAATGAGAATCCTGGGTGGCCACTAGCGGTACGCTTGTTTCTCGCGCCAGGGCAATAAGGCGGGGGGTAACTAAGTTCTGATCATTTAAATTGGGATGTTGTTGAATCTCAATAAAAAAATTGCCTGGCCCAAAGATATCTAAGTATTCGGCAACTAATTTCTTTGCTTTTGCTTGATTATCGGCCAGTAATGCCCGCGAAAGTTCTCCGCTTAGGCAGCCTGAAAGGGCAATGAGTCCTTGAGAATGTTCTCGGAGCGCTTCTTTGTCGAGGCGAGGCTTGTAGTAGAAACCTTCAAGGTGGGAAATGGTTACTAACTTAATAAGATTTTTGTACCCAGCGTTATCTTTTGCTAAAAGAGTCAGATGAAACCGTTTGTCATCAATATTGGGACGCTTGTCAAAGCGGCTTCCTTCGGTAAGATATATTTCACAGCCGATTATTGGCTTTATCCCGGCTTTAGTTGCTTTCTTATAAAATTCTATTGCCCCATAAAGATTGCCATGATCAGTAATGGCCAATGCCTCCATGCCTAGTTCTTTGGCGCGGTCTACGAGAGCATTAATTTTGGATAGACCATCTAAGAGAGAGTAGTGCGAATGAGTATGGAGATGAGTGAATTTCATTTTCGGAGTAGAATCTACCGATAGGTGAAGCATATCGTAGCGGAACTCTATCGGCAAATAAAAAGAATGCAAGATAATCTTGTTCTGTGCATTCATTCACCCTTAATTATCAAGTAACCATCTTTATATTACTAGGGGATAACTAAAAATATTGCTTAATTTCTATTTCCGTGGTATTATGTTGGGGTTAATCTAGTATTTATGGCAGTACCAAGACATCATTTAGCAAAAGGACATCAAAGACGGCGCCGAAGTCATTTGGCATTGAAACCGCTGGTTTTAGTGGCGTGTGAACATTGCAAGAAGCAGATCCTTCCCCATCGAGTATGCAAATTTTGCGGCTATTATAAAGGGCGTGAAGTCGTGAATGTATTAGCCAAGGAATTGAAGCGCCAAGAAAAGCAAAGAGCTAGACAGGCGGCATAAGATAATTAAGTTCTTTTATGGCATCCAGACACTTATCCCGGTCAGTGGCAATGCAGTCCCTTTATGAATGGGATTTTCGGGGCAAAGACCAAGCGTCATTAACTAATATTGTTGAACGCAATATTTCAGAATTTGCTTCCGGAATTGAAGATACTGATTTTATCAGGGATCTGATCAAAGGAGTGATTAAGCACCTTACCCAAATCGATAAGATTATTGAAAAAGCTGCGCCTCAATGGCCAATTGATCAGATTGCCATTGTTGACCGCAATGTCCTTCGGCTTGGTTTGTATGAACTTTTATATGGCAAGCGCGAAGAAGTGCCGCCTAAGGTAGCCATTAATGAAGCCATTGAGCTGGCTAAATCATTTGGCGGAGAATCATCAGGCAAATTTGTAAATGGCGTTTTGGGCACGGTCTATCGGGAAATTGGCGAACCGGGTAAAAATGATGCCCCCAAGGCCAAAGAAAAAGAAAAGTCAGCAGACAATTAATGGAGCATTTAGTGTTCAGTAGCCGGATTAATTCCGCTATTGGCCAGTGAATGCTCTCATAACATGACTGAAGATAAAGTCATTGAGCTCGAACGTCGTTTAGAGTTTACATTCAACGACAAAGATCTCTTGCGGCAAGCATTAACTCATCGCTCATATTTGAACGAAAACCCTTCCTGGGCTTTGCCGCACAATGAGCGGCTAGAATTTTTGGGCGATGCCGTTTTGGAATTGGTAGTTACCGAACATCTTTATAACACGTACCCTAATAATCCTGAAGGTGAAATGACTAACTGGCGGGCGGCTCTGGTAAATGCCAATATGCTCTCAAAAATCTCGCAAACATTCGCTCTTAATGATTTTCTATTGCTCTCTCGCGGGGAAGCCAAAGACATCGGCCGAGCCCGCCAATATATATTGGCTAATGCCATGGAATCACTTATTGGGGCTGTTTATCTGGACCAAGGATACGAAGCGGCTAAAAAATTTATTCAGAAGTTTATTTTAGTGGAATTGCCTACAATTATTCAGGAGCGGCTTTATCGCGATGCCAAAAGCTTGCTTCAAGAGGAAGCTCAGGAAAGGACTGGAATTACCCCCACTTATAATGTGCTTGAAGAGTGGGGACCAGATCATGCCCGTAATTTTAAAATAGGCGTTTTTTTAGATAATAAAATGGTCGGGGTAGGCGAGGGTCCTTCCAAGCAGGAAGCTCAACAAGGTGCGGCCGAAAGTGCCCTCAAAAATAAAGACTGGCAGAGATAGCTAAAGTATTGATTTTCTATCAATATTCCGTATAATATTTTAATGCTAAAAATCAGACTACAAAGGATAGGCAAACGTGGACAGGCCTATTTCCGGGTGGTTATAGTCGAGCATACTAAAAAACCAAAAGGAAAATTTCTTGAATTGCTTGGCACTTACGACCCTCACTTGAAGAAATTCAATGCCAACCGAGAACGAATGGAATATTGGATTTCTAAGGGTGCTCAGATCTCTCCAACTGCAAATAATTTGATGACTAATTATAAGATTTGGGAGCGTCCCAAGATGATGAGCTGGAAACCAAAAGTTAAGCCAGTAAAGAGCGAACCTCAATCTAGCCCTGCTTCAGTTCCAGTGCCAGTTGAGACTGCTCCTGATGAACCAGTCTCTGATATTTCAGCAGAAACTCCTGTGCCGGAAACTCCTCCAGCAGAATCTCCTGAAAGTCAAAAGTAAATTGAAAAGAGTCCTGATATCATGTCGGGACTCTTTTTACTTGGATAGCAGAAGCTACTCGAATTGCTAAAATTATGATATTTCGGAATGGGGGTTTCTTTTGCGCCAATGACAAAGATTTTCGACGGAAAATTAGTCGCGGATGAGATGCTGCGCAAATTGCAGCGGGCAGCGGCTTTATATGCCCGGCCGCTTCAACTGGCGGCAATTTTAGCCAGCGATAATCCAGGACTGGAAAAATTTGTCCGTCTTAAGCAGAAAGCAGCTGAAAAAGCTGGCATTGACTTTGCTCTCTATAAATTTCATCCGAGCGTCACGACTCGAGAGTTGATCGATGTTATTGATTATTTGAATCGAGACAGCGACATTAATGGGATTCTGGTGGAACTGCCCTTACCGGAGCACGTGGAAACGCAATCAGTTCTCGATGCCGTTGAATTTCAGAAGGATGTAGATGTTCTTTCCTCAAAACGACAAGAAAAATACTATGCGGGTTCATTTGAAATCTTGCCGCCGGCAGTAGCAGCTCTCAAAAATCTTGCTGAATCGGAACGTTTGGATTTTTATAATAAAAAAATTGCTGTTTTTGGCCAAGGCATTTTGGTAGGCAAGCCGATTACTCATTGGCTTAAGCAGCAAAAAGCCGAAGTTTTCCCCATTGATGAATTTACAAAAAACCCCGGGCAATTTTCTAAGCAGACCGACGTCATTGTTACCGCGGTAGGCAAACCGGAATTAATTTCGGATGACTTGATAAAGAAGGATGCAATCATAATTGATTTTGGATATGAAAAAAGCGGCCGGGGCGATGTAGATTTTGAATCTGTAGTTCCAAAAGCAAGTTTTGTTACTCCGGTGCCGGGCGGCATGGGACCGATGGTAATTGCCGCCGTGTTGGAGAATCTTGTAAGACTTTCTTTGTAAGCAGGAGGGGCGGTTGTCCGCCCCTCGAAAGCTACTGTTCGGTTAATTCGCTTGTTTTCCCGTAGTACTTGGAACAATACGGTGCCTGTACGGGACAGATCCAGTTGTTCCTCTCCAACTTCAGCAAATGTCCGCAGGGCCCCCACGGAGGCGCATTTGGATCATCTGCAGAGTAGGGATCATCGCCGCATGGCA
>DASPWL010000042.1:0-2472 GCA_035637795.1 Minisyncoccota bacterium
ATGGATATCGGCACAGGGAAAGTTTCAAAAAAAGAACAGAGGTTAGTGAAACATCATTTGATCGATATTATTGATCCGAAAAATCCGCCGGCTGGCGGATTTTCAGTCGCTCAATATAAAAAATTAGGCGAAAAGGTTATTGCAGATATTCTGAAACGCGGAAAAATCCCTATCATTGTCGGCGGAACAGGATTTTATATCAATGCCCTGCTTGGCCAACACTTTCCAGAAGTACCACCCAACAAAAAATTAAGAGCGAAACTGGAGAAACAAACAGCAGAACAATTATTTCAACAACTAAAAAAGTTGGACCCCCGACGAGCTACGAATATCGATGCAAAAAATAGACGCCGCCTCATTCGAGCATTAGAAATTGTATTCATAACTGGTAAACCGATTACAAAAATTGAATTTCAATCCAAATATAATGTTCTCTGGCTTGGGTTGAATCCTAAAAATTTGAGAGAACAAATTATAAAGCGCTTAGAACAGCGTTTACGCCAGGGAATGATTCAAGAGGTAAAAAAACTGCATGCACAAGGTGTAAGCTATCGCCGATTAGAGAATTTCGGTTTGGAATATAGGTGGACTGCGCAATACCTTCAGAAAAAAATTTCATTGCCAGAAATGAAAGAGGGCCTTTTGCGGGCCATCTTTCAGTATGCCAAACGTCAAATGACATGGTTTAAACGCAATAAAGATATTCACTGGATTGCTAACAAATCTCAAGCACTAAACTTAGCTCAGAAACATCAATTTTAAAGCTAATTCATCGGTACTTCGGCTTCTTTTTCTGTCTCTTGTTCTCCTCGGGTTTCCATTCTCTCTCTTTGAGCTTCTTCCTGCTCTGCAGCTAATTCCTGTTCACGTTGAGTCTCTGTCCGAAATTTCTCGGCGGCGGCCGTATCATTGGGTGCCTGTTCCCCACCCGTCAAGGTGGCAATCCAATTTTTTATTCTTTCGGCGATTTCGTTCATTCTCGGAGTGGGTTCCCCGTTTCGCCCGCGAGGGACCCTATGAGCGCAATAGAATGAGCACATAGGGATACGCGTCAGGCGAACACGAAAGGGAACTCTGTTAAGTTATTCCTTCAATTTTTCTTCTAAAATTTGGGCGACGACCTGAGGATTGGCTTTGCCGCGAGAAGAAGCCATGACTTTTCCGACAAGAAATTTCATGGAAGCAGCTTTGCCTTTTTTATAATCCTCAACCGCCTGTTTATTTTCCATTATCACATCTTCAACTATTTTATTCAATTCAGTAATATTGGAAACTTGAGCCAGATCCTTTTCTTTAATAATATTCTCCGGTGTTTTGCCAGTGGCAAACATCTCTTTGAGCACAACTTGAGCACCACTAGAAGAAATTTCGCCATGAAAAATTCGTACTACTAAATCAGCAAAATTTTCAGGCTTAATTTTTGTATCGCTTGGTTCAGCACCAATATCAGCCAACATCCGACTCAGTTCCGTAATAGCATAATTGGAAGCAAGTTTTAGAAGTTTGCCCTGATGTTCAGCGCCAGGACGCTGCAAATGGCTTAATTTATCAAAGGCGATTAACTCGCTGGCAACTTTCTCAAAATAATCTCCCAGCAACTTCTGGGTCGTGAATACTTCAATATCATGCTCCGGCAAACCGTATTCCTTTGCAAAACGGGTTCGGCGCTGGGCAGGCAATTCTGGCAGTCCAGCTCGGATTGTATCAATATGGGTTTCAGTAAATTGCATGGGCGGCAAATCAGGTTCAGGGAAATAACGATAATCAGCCGAGCCTTCTTTGGTCCGCTGACTCACGGTTCGCTGTTTTATATCATCCCAGCCCCGAGTTTCCTGAACTATTTTTTCTCCTTTCTTAAGCAATTCAGTCTGCCGCTCAACCTCATATTCTACCGTTTTGCTCGCCGCTGTAATCGAATTTATGTTTTTAACTTCAACCTTCGTGCCTAAAGTATCAGTTCCTTCCGGCCGCAGAGAGATATTAACCTCCACTCTCATCTGACCCTTTTCCATATCGGCATCGGATGCACCTAGGTACCGAAGCAATAGCCGCAACTCGGTGGCAAATTTATAAACATCGGAAGCGGTTTCAAGGTCTGGCTTAGTTACCAATTCCATAAGTGGCAGTCCGGCCCGGTTAAAATCAACTAACGTATAATCTTTATCTGGCATATGATAAAGCCGCCCGGCATCTTCTTCCAGATGCACCCGTTCAATCCTTATTTTCTTGCCGTTTACTTCCATATATCCTTCATAGCAGAACGGTTTTTGGTATTGGGAAATCTGGTAACCCTTGGGCAAATCGGGATAGAAATAGTTTTTTCGCTCAAAAAAAGTATCTTTGGCTATAGAGCAATTGAGCGCTAGTCCTACTGTCATTAATTTACGAACTGCCTCTTCATTAATTACCGGTAATGTTCCCGGATGGCCCATACAAATAGGACAAACATTCACGTTGGGATGCTTCTCATCG
>DASPWL010000043.1:0-11454 GCA_035637795.1 Minisyncoccota bacterium
TGACCCCGCTCCATCTGGAATCCCGGCCATCAATATACATGGTCAGGAGACAAAGTCGGCTTACGCCTTTGCTTGTCTGCTTACTCCAACTTTCACCCCAGATGGGGCGGGGTCAAGTAGTTATTGGCCACTCATCGGCCTCCGGCGCGTTTCGTGGATCAACTACTTGAAAACAAAAACCCAGATGTAGCTGGGTACGGAAAGCGGCCACATCCTTTGTGCACACGGGTTATGTGCTCAGGCATAATCATAGACTTTTTACTAAGCCAGATTACTACCTTATTTTCCTGCACATGCAGACATATGCAGGAAGTAAGGCAACAATTACATCTTAATTTCAATATCCACTCCGGCTGGCAAACTTAGATTCGTTAATGAATCAATAATTTTTGGAGTAACTGAAGTGATATCAATGAGCCGCTTATGAATACGCATCTCAAACTGCTCTCGAGAATTTTTATCAATGAAACTTGAGCGATTTACGGTAAACTTGCGAATTTCTGTAGGCAACGGGACTGGTCCGACTGGCTTGCCTCCATATCGTTCAATGGTTTCAACAATCTGTTGAGCCGATTTATCGATAATCTTACTATCGTACGCTTTAAGTTTGATGCGGATTCTTTGGCTTGATTCGTTTGATTTTTTTGCCATACCTTTACAAAGAACAGTTATCCCGCCTATGAGCTCATGGGCGGGATAATTTTACGCGATAATCTTGGTTACCACACCGGCACCGACCGTTTTACCACCCTCGCGGATAGCAAATCGTTGGCGCTCTTCCATGGCAATCGGGGCAATTAACTTTACTTTTAAGTTAGCGGTATCTCCTGGCATCACCATCTCTGCGCCTTCAGGCAATATGACTTCTCCGGTAACATCAGTTGTTCGGAAATAAAATTGCGGTTTATACCCCTTAAAGAATGGAGTATGCCGTCCGCCTTCTTCTTTGGTCAAGACGTAGATTTCAGCATCAAATTCAGTATGAGGCGTAATCGAACCTGGTTTGGCCAGCACCTGTCCCCGCTCAACATCTTCTTTTTTGGTGCCTCGGAGTAAAACTCCAGCATTGTCGCCCGCCAGACCTTCGTCGAGCTGCTTATTAAACATTTCAATACCAGTGACAACAGTCTTAGAAGTTGGTTTTAAGCCAACAATCTCGATTTCCTCATTTATTTTGACTTTGCCGCGTTCAATTCTCCCAGTTACTACCGTTCCCCGCCCTTCAATTGAAAAAATATCTTCAATCGGCATCAAAAATGGCTTATCAGTTTCTCGCTGGGGTTCTTTTACATATTCATCCAGGGTATCTACGAGTTGTTTAATCGGTCCAATAGCTGGATCATCTTTTGATGATGCCTGCAATGCTTTTAAACCAGAACCGCGAATAATGGGGGTAGTATCGCCTGGAAATTGATATTTATTCAAAAGTTCTCTAATTTCTGCCTCAACAAGGTCAACTAATTCCGGATCATCAACCATATCAACTTTATTTAAGAAAACAATGATGTAAGGCACTCCAACTTGGCGAGCCAAAAGAATATGTTCTCGAGTCTGGGGCATCGCTCCATCTGGAGCTGATACTACCAATACGGCGCCATCCATCTGCGCGGCGCCAGTAATCATGTTTTTAATATAGTCAGCGTGACCAGGAGCATCTACGTGAGCATAGTGCCGTTTCGGCGTCCAATATTCTGAATGGTGTAAGGCAATAGTAATACCCCGAGCTTTTTCTTCCGGGGCACTGTCAATTTGGTCAATAGCTTCTACTCTCGCTCCGTAGCCGTCTCCAATCAAATTTAAAGCATGTAAAACAGCGGCTGTTAAAGTCGTCTTGCCGTGGTCAACATGCCCGATTGTGCCGACGTTCAAATGCGGCTTCGAGCGTTCAAACTTCTGATCTGCCATTTTGGTTTCTACGTGCGATGCAAGCCAGGAACAACAAGCGAACATCCTATTCGTGTGTTATTCATGGGTGAGCATCGCTAAAATTAAGAGGTAATGCCCATTTTATACTACGTATACCTAAAAGTCAATCACTTTCCTGGCTTTCTAATTCAGCTCTTTCTTCCGACTCAATTTGGTTCTTTAGGGCTAAAATTTCTTTATTTAACCGTTCTATAATTTCCAGTTCCTGGGCGCCGAGATTTGATGACTGACTTATGCGCTGATCAGCGAAATTTAGATTCGGCCGAAGGGAATTTTCTTCGCCGGCAATCATATTCCGATATACCTTGTAATCGACAATCACAAACGTAGGCTGATCATTATCAATAATCAATACTGATGTTGATCCTTTAATGAGATTTTTCAATTCCTGGATATCCATTTAAATTCGGATATTCCCCCGTTATCCGTTGTTTTTGCCTTCAGTTATTTGCTGGGCAATATTAGTTGGTACCGATTCATAGTGATCAAATTCCATCGTAAACACACCGCGACCTTCCGTCAATGAGCGCAGTGAAGTGGCATAGCCAAACATTTCCGAAAGCGGCACTTTGGCATTAATCACTTTTAATCCAAGGATAGCACGATCTTCGATATTTAGAATTTGCCCTCGGCGGGACGCTAGGTCGCCGGTTGTCTCACCTAAGAATTTTTCCGGCACAGTAATATCGATTTTCATAATAGGCTCAAGAATAATCGGTTTAGCCCGGCGAGCCGCTTCTTGGACAGCTATAGAACCAGCAATTTTGAATGCCATTTCTGAAGAATCAACTTCATGATAAGAACCGTCATAAAGGGTAACTTTAATATCAACCAGCGGATAACCAGCAATTATACCCTTGTCCATCGCCTCGCGCACGCCCTTTTCCACAGCCGGTATAAATTCTTGGGGAATCGCTCCGCCTCTGATAGCATCGACAAACTCAAATCCAGTAGCCCGTTCCTGCGGTTCAACCCTCAGCCAAACATGGCCATACTGACCGCGGCCGCCTGATTGTCGAATATATTTGCCTTCTGCTTCTGCTTTACTGGTAACAGTTTCCTTATAGGCCACCTGCGGCCGGCCGACATTGGCGCTAACGCCGAATTCCCGCTTCATGCGCTCAACCAAAACTTCCAAATGCAGCTCGCCCATGCCGGAAATGATAATCTCTCCAGTCTCTTCATTACTGGAAATTCTAAACGTCGGATCTTCATCCGATAATTTCCTAAGAGCGATGCCCATTTTTTCCTGATCAGCTTTAGTCTTAGGCTCAATACGCAATGAAATAACGGGTTCTGGTGCGATAATGCCTTCCAAAGTCACTGGATTATCGGGATCACACAAGGTATCACCGGTCTTGGTTCCTTTTAATCCCACGGCGGCGGCAATGCCGCCGGCATGAATCTCTTTTATCTCTTCTCGCTGATTAGCATGCATCCGTAAAATCCGCCCAATGCGTTCTTGCTGGCCGGTCGTGCTGTTAAGAACGTATGAACCAGATGTCAGGACGCCGGAATAAACTCGAAAGAAAGTCAGCTGTCCTACATAAGGATCATTAGCAACCTTGAATGCCAGTGCTGCAAAAGGTGCGTCGTCTCGAGCTTCCCGAACAACTTCATTTCCCTTAGTATCCACTCCTTTTAAAGGAGGAACATCAACCGGAGAAGGCAAATAATAAGCGACGGCATCGAGAACGAGTTGGACTCCTTTATTTTTGAGAGCCGAGCCGCAAAAAACAGGATATAGCTTATCGGCAACGACTGCTTTGCGTAAAATTGCCCGCAACCGATCAACTGAAATCTCCTTTCCTTCCAAATACTCGCTCATGGCTCCATCGTCATGTTCAACAATTTTTTCAACCATACCAGCCCGTTCTTTTTTAGCTTCCTGGCTTAATTCAGCTGGAATTTCACTGCGAATTACCTTCTCCCCTTTTTCACCTTCAAAGGTAATAAATTTCATTTCCAAAAGATCAATTACACCTGTAAATTTATCTTCAACTCCATCTGGAATTTGCATCTTTATAGCATAAGGAGAGAGACGTTCGATAATTGATTGAAATGAACGTTCGAAAGAAGCACCCAGCCGGTCTAATTTATTAATAAAGCAAAGCCGGGGAATTTTGTAATCATCAGCATAACGCCAGTTTGTTTCCGATTGGGGTTCTACTCCAGCTACGCCATCAAATACTACCACGGCACCATCTAGTACCCGCAGTGAGCGCTTTACTTCGATGGTAAAGTCAATATGGCCCGGAGTATCAATTAAATTTAATTTAACTTTATTATCTGATTTATTATCTTCCGTGGTTGGTACCCAAAAAGCGGTTGTAGCCGCAGCGGTAATTGTAATGCCCCGTTCCCGTTCCTGTTCCATCCAATCCATAATTGCTTCGCCTTCATGGACTTCACCTATGCGATGAGATATTCCCGTATAAAAAAGAATCCGTTCAGAAACGGTTGTCTTGCCGGCATCAATATGAGCAATGATGCCAAAGTTACGAGTCTTTTCAATAGGAAAATCTCTAGCCATATAATTAAAAACTTGCGTACTCGGTCAAGTTCAAAGCAGTTTTTACCATGCTAGATGAGCAAACGCCCGATTAGCTTCAGCCATACGATGAGTATCATTCTTCTTCTTAATCGCATTGCCAGCATTGTTATAGGCATTAATAATTTCCTCGGCCAATTTCTTGTCCATAGATTTACCTTTTTGAGCCCGAGCAGATTCAGTAATCCATCGAATTGCCAGAGCCAGCCGGCGTTCGGGGCGAACTTCAATCGGAACCTGATAATTTGCGCCGCCAACTCGACGAGACTTCAGTTCCATTGAAGGCCCGACATTATCAATCGCCTTTTCAAGAACTTGAAGAGCTGGAATATTAAGTTGCTTTTCGGCCGTTTGCAGCGAAGTATAAACGACTCGTTGAGCCACGGATTTCTTGCCTCGAGACATAATCTTATTAATAACTTTTGCGACTAAAAGACTCGAATATTTAATATCCGGCTCAATCTGAGGTCGATGTTTAACTTGTCTGCGCATAGTTTATAAAATATATGCTTATTTCGGTCTCTTGGCGCCGTATTTAGAACGTTCCTGTTTGCGGCCTTCAACGCCGGCTGAATCAAGTACGCCCCGAACAATATGATAGCGAACGCCAGGCAAATCCTTAACCCGGCCGCCGCGAATCATGACCACTGAGTGTTCCTGAATATTATGTCCAATCCCTGGAATGTAAGCGGTTACTTCCATCCCGTTAGTCAGCCGAACACGGGCAATTTTACGCAGGGCTGAATTCGGTTTTTTAGGCGTTATGGTTTTTACACTAATAGCTACGCCTCGCTTGAATGGAGCAGGATATTCTACCGGTTTATTTTTTAGAGCATTAAAGCCAAATGTAAAGGCAGGCGATTTAGTTTTCGCCTTAGCCACTTTACGAGGATGCTTGAGGATTTGATTAAATGTCGGCATTTATAAAAATGAAAGCCCACACTCGCGTGAGCAAAAATAATAGTACCAAAAACATATGCTTCAGTCAATTTAAATACTGACTCCAGTAATGATGCGAAATATAAAACGAACAAGAGGGTAAATCATAGGGAAAATAAAGATAATAAAGACTACGAGCAGTAAAAGACTATTTCGATACAAAAACGCTATAAAACCGGAGTATCTTGAAGGTAATAAAGCCAGCAAAAGCCAGTGGCCATCAAGGGGTGGGATCGGGAAAAGATTGAAAATGGCAAGCATGAGATTCACTAGGACAACAAAAGAAAGAAGCGTAGGTAAAATCGTGCCTGATAAAGTCACAGGCAAAAACCGTAAAATTAAACCAAATAGCAAAGCTAAAATAATATTAGCGGCTGGACCGGCTAGGCCCACTTTTGCAGCACCATATGTTCGGTCACTTAAATTATGTGGATTATAAGGCACTGGCTTGGCATAACCAAATAAAAACGGCGACCGAATGACAACCAAGAGAATAGGAAGCAAAAAAGACCCGAATAAATCAAGATGTTTAATTGGATTTAAGGTTAACCGTCCTAAATTTTTTGCCGTAGGGTCTCCCATAGCATTAGCCGTTATGCCGTGAGCAACTTCATGAATCACTACGGAATATAAAAGGACAACGAGTTGAAAAATTGTTAGGACTACTTGTTGCTCCATATTATGAGATAATATCTTGAAAAGATAGCAAGTTTGTTGTATTATGTCTATCTAATATGACCCGCTGTCCTCTTTGTGGGAAAAAATCAATTATGGTTACCACACGTAAACTCTTACGCGGCCATTATAATCCTACAAGCAAGTCTAAACGCTATCCTAATTTACAATGGGCCAGAGTAAATGGTAAGCGAATGAAAATCTGCACTGACTGCATTAAATCACTGCATAAACAGCCCCGCTATTTAATTAAACAGTAACTTCACGGGGTGTAGTATACCGGTAGTACGCGACCATGGGGTGGTTGTAGACCGGGTTCGATTCCCGGCACCCCGACACTGCTAATGCAAAACTCTTCAGTCCCAAAATACGCTCTACCTTCTGCTTCCAGTTTATTCAAGCAATCAATCTCTTTTTATATTTCACATTTCTCGCTCATTTTCGGAATTATAATTGTACCCCTAATTCTAAGTACTTTAAGGGTTTTTCCTGGTCAAACTTTTTCTCTTAATTTAATTTTATTAACTGTTTTATATTTTATTGCCGTAATAATTATTGGTTTTGTGTCTCAACTCGCACTATTTAGTGCAGTTACTAGCGGAAGCTCAAGTGTAGGTACCGCCTACAAAAAAGGGCTATCTCTGTTTTTCCCTTTTATATGGTTGAATTTCCTTATCACCATTTCGGTTTTAGGTGGCTTTGTCCTATTCATTATCCCAGGAATAATAATTTCAATATGGCTAAGTCAATCAAACTATGTACTTTTTACCGAAGGTAACAAAGGAATGTCTGCCTTGGCTAAAAGCTGGCATTATGTAAAAGGTCGGGCCGGCTCAGTATTTTGGCGATTTTTATTCTTAGGCTTCATTTTTTTGTTAATCTCAATAGCAGTTGGGCTTATATTTGGTAGCTCGACACTACATACATCTATATCCCAAATTAAATCAGTAGGACAACACGCAGTTACGACTACTCAATCTGCTTCAAAGTTGAGTCAAACAATCAATTTAGTTCTAATTAATTTAATATTTGTTCCTTTAGGCATAATTTATGGATATTTGGTTTTTTCAGCACTTAGATCAACAAAAGCCGAAGCATTAACAGAAGAGCGAGAGCGTAGAATAAAAAAGAATATAACTATTTTTATGATTATTGGTATACTCGGAATTGTTGCTCTGTTTATGCTTACGGGTACATTGTTGTGGAAATTAATATCTGGGTTTCATCCAACAGCTTCCTTAATTAAAGTTCTTTATTATCAACGATAGGATTGCCACTTCTTAATTTACCAAATCAAAACCGCCTCTAGGCGTGTTCGCAGTTTATCTCATAACTAATCTGCAGAATGGGCCGAGGCGGTTTTGACTTGCCCTTCCAAATTCCGGAAAGCGTTTCAGCAGTATATGTTGTGGGTGCCCGCAGATTAATCCTTCGGAAACTATTGCAGTTTCACCAGGATTTAATTTCATAATAAGGCTCCCGAAAAAGTATTAACAAAGCCAAAGCTTTTCGTGAATCTTAGAAGAGCTGTGTTAAAAATATATTGAACAGGTGAAGCAGACGTGAAAGATTTTTAATTAAATGTTGAGAATCGGTGGATAAGAAGTTTATAATTAGTGGAAATTTTGTTCAAAGGTTCTAAAATGCTAAAGCCCCTCTCACAGGCATAAGAACTTAGCTATTTGAGTTAGCCTGCGTGGCAGACTATAGTGGGTTTCCGCAGAACTGCCCCAAGGGGCAATACAATATGAGAATCCCGAAACAAATGAATTTGTTCTAAAGCTTAAACCAATAAGAAGGGCTTACCTCTAGTATACATCTAGATGAGGCGATTATGAAGCATTTCATCATATTGACGTATTTCATCCCAAATGCCCTCGATGAGATCGTATTTTTTTGCTTCTTTTAATGTTACCCAGGCATGATCGGTCAGATCTTTGCATAATTTTACTTTACCACCTTTATATTTTGCCCCATAAGAAAGCGTTACCACTGGATAACCATCCGGACGGACAAAAGCCACATCACAGACATAAATAGGACGTTCAATCTTTAAATTTACCTCTTCTTTAACTTCCTTGCGCAATACCCAGTCCACTACATTGTACCAACCAGCATAACTGGCCACTTTAGGGAGATGCTTGTATTCATGCAAAACTAATTTGCCTCCCGGGACAGTCCATTTATTAGGGAAAGCTTTTTCGTGAGCCGCCCGCTTTGCAATGAGATACTTACCATCACGCTCGATAATGGCAGTTGCTACTAAAAAATGAAGCCGCGGGTCTCTTTTATCAGTTATATTATTCATTGAGAGTCATTTTAGTATAACTAGGCTTATGCTGAACCAATTCTTCCGGTTTAAACCAAACGTCAATTTCAATTTTTGCTTCTTCTGGATTGGCACTGGCATGAATAAGATTAAAAACCCCAATCTTTTTTGCATTGGCGTAGTCCTTTGAAACATGGGCATAGTCTCCGCGAATAGTGCCCGGAGCGGCAAGTTGGGGGTAGGTAGAACCCACTAGTTTTCTAACCACCTCAATAATTTCTATTCCCTCCCATACCATAGCCACCACTGGACCCGAAACGAGCATGTGAATCATATTATCTCGAACTTCTTTTCCATATCGATCAGCAATATCTTCCCGATAATGCTTTTCGGCAGTATCTTTTTTTGAGATAAGTAATTTTAATCCTACCAACTTTGCACCGATTCTTTCTAGCCGGGTTGTAATCTCTCCTATAATTCCTCGATCAATCGCATCTGGTTTCAGTAAGACAAGAGTCCATTGAAGAGAGGGGCCTTTTTTTGATTTGGGCATATTTAATATGGTGACAATAATAAATGGCGGCCATCACTTGTCAGCTTAATGTCGCCATCGGTATCGGTACGATAATATGGAATGTTATTTTTTTCAAGCCGATTAAGGACCTCTGGAGATGGATGATGATAACGATTTTTAGCGCCAACGGAAATAATTGCCACTTGAGGAGTTACAGTATTTAGAAATAATTGGCTGCTGGAAGTTTTTGACCCATGATGACCAACTTTCAATACATCAGCATCAAGATTTATATGCTCCGCTAAGAATTTTTCTACCGGCGCTTCCATATCTCCCGTAAGTAAAATACGAGTACCTTTGTATCTCAACTGGGTAACCACCATATCATCGTGGGGTGTTTTAGTTATTGTTCCGGCCACAGAATGCAAAGGATAAAGGACGCTTAGATATACATCGGAACCCAAATCAAATTCCTTTCCAGCAGTGGCTTCAATCTCTATTCCATTTTTAGGAGGCACTTCCTTTCCCCATGCCCTAAATTCAGGAGTATCATAAATTTCCTTTGCCTGAACAACTGCCGAGATCCGATATCGATTCAGGATTTCTATCAATCCGGTTACATGATCAGCATGAGGATGAGTCAAGATTACAATATTTATATCTCTATCCTGAAAGGGCATGATTTGGGCTAATTTTTGAAGTACCGTATTATCCGGCCCACCATCAATAAGAATCTGGTTCCCATTCGGTGCTTCAATAAATATTGAATCTCCCTGCCCGATATCAAGAAAATAAACTTTCAAAAGCCCATCATTCTGAGCATTCTGATGGGAGGTAAAAACAGCCAGAGAAAAAAGAATTCCCAGGATACTACTTCGAAAAATTTTCTCTCTAAACATTACTTTTTCTAAGTATTATAACGGTTATAATTCCCAAAAGATAAAGAAGAAACAGAATAATTCCCGAAATACCAATTTTAATTGATGCCCAAGGCAAATGAGCAAACTCCCGTACAATCATTAACTGAAATTGAGTAACTGCCCACGCTGTGATTCCAATAAATCTTCCTAAATATTCTGAAAGCAATCCTCCTATACCCATAACAAATCCGGATAGCATTGCAAGAGGGACCAATGGAAGAATAATCAGATTCACCGGCAAGGCAACTAAGGACAAGGAATGAAAATAATAAAGAAGCAGCGGCAAAACAGAAATCTGGGCAGCCATTGTATTTGAAGCAAGTTCCTTAAAGCGAGCAGGCAAAGATAACTTTCTTAAAAAATATAAAATAACTGGTGAAAGATAAAAAAGACCCAGCACTGCGGCAAAAGAAAGTTGAAAGCCCAAATCATATCTTAAAGCAAGCGGATTAATCATGAGCATACCAGTTGCAACCAACAATAGTGATGTGCCTGGATTATATAAGCGACCATATCCCGATGCAAAAATAACTAGAAGACCCATAAAAGCTGCTCTAACTACTGAAGCTGATGCTCCGGTTAACACTACAAATAAACCAATGGCCAGCACCGAAACCCAAATTGCTGATCGTCGGCGCATAAAAAAAATAAGAATGAACATTATCATTTCTGCAATCAGCGCAACATTATATCCAGAAATCGCCACGATGTGACTGGTACCAGTAATGGCAAAGTCATCCTTCAAACTCTTGGGCAATTCATTTTTCGTGCCCAGCAGCAGTCCATCAATAAATGCGGCATTTGGTTCCACTAATGATTGTCGCAATGCAGATTCAAATCTTTTTTTTGCTCCAAAAATACCTGAATATATAATAATTCTAAGTTTTTCAAGAATTCCCAAATCCAGTGGAGCGCCAGGTATAATTTCTGGATTATTGACAATCGTCCTAATGCCTTCTTTCCGTAAATAAGCAGTGTAATCAAAATTATTAAAATTAACGGGGTGATTTGGAGTTCCAACCAAAGTAATAGCTTGACCAAATTTATATTCAGGAAAACGGCCAGTTAGTACCAGGGTTCGTTCATTAAGATGGATAACCTTTTTAACCGCAACAATGTCTTTAACTCGGAGGATAAATTGACCGCCTTGATTCGCGGTCACAAAATCACTGTCAACATAACCCCACATAGAAATCGGAACATTTTTTTCTCCTACTTGCCGATCAAATTCAAGCAAAATACCATGTTCAGCCATAAATGTATTAACTCGAAAAATTCCAACCGTAATAACAATTATAGAAAAACCAACAAGAAATCCTATTTTTCGATTTTGAAGTCTTATCTTTTGGAAATATCCGAATATTACTAGGAGCATGGTGCCCAAAAGTATGAGAGCCAGAATTGATTCCCGGGAAGCAGTCCAAAAAGAACCGACCATTACTCCTATCACAAAAGCACCCAGCAATAATGAGAGCAGTTGCGATTTATGCATTTAACAAATTTAGCAGAATTGTTGTATAAACTAAATCCCCGCCGAGGCGGGGATTTAGTTTATACTCTGAAACGCTTAATTGCAGACTCCGGTAGTCGCACCGCAATTAGGACAAGTGTAACATGCCCCGGCCCGGAACATCAAGGTGCCGCACTGGCAGACGGGAGC
>DASPWL010000044.1:0-2686 GCA_035637795.1 Minisyncoccota bacterium
GCACTTATCCCATTATTGCTGATAATCCATTAAGCCGCGAGATATTTGGCGAATCAGCTTTCATGGTAAAAGAACCCGAATCAGTTTTCCAAATCGCCGAAGTTACTGTTGCTGCCCTGACTGATTCGGCTCGTCAATACCGGATTACTGCTAACAAAGACGAAGTATTGAATAAATTTACTTGGCAAGCTCATACCGATCGATTTTTAAAGCTTGTTCAATCAATGGCTCATGGCTAAAAAAATCTCAACCCTCAATCTTGTCTTTTTCGTTCACCTTCTTCTTTTTATATTGGTCATTATCGGTATTCTTCCTCGAACAATCGTGCCTTTTTGGACAATTGCTTTACTGGGTTATGCAGTAGTAGCACCGCTAGAAGACTCGACAGTATTTTTTGTCCGGTCGATACCTTTGTTTATCGCCATTCCTATAACCAGTGGTTATGACGCCCTGAATATGTGGCGCCTGCTTTCAATCTTTATCTTCGTCAAATGGCTTTTCTTTAAAAAATTTAATTTCGATTTCAGGTTAAGTCGGAAAAATCTATCGTTGCCAATCGCGATTATATTTCTCTTTGCTTGTCTCTCACTTTTTGTAGCCCCCAATATTATTCTGGCCGCAAAGAGAATTATTTATTTCATTAATCTATCGCTTATTGGATTTGTCATATCCGATCTGGCCGCTTCACAGATATTTGCCGAAAGATTGGTAAAAAATATAGTTATCCCAGTAGTCCTTGTTCTTATTGCCGGCTTTATCCAATTAATGACTGCATTTTCAATGGATATTTTCCAATTCGTTGATTTATGGACCCACACCATAGAAAGAAATCTATTCGGCTCGGCTTGGGCAAAGGTAGCCCTCCAGGCGAATACCTGGTTTGCTTATTATGGTGACCAGCTTTCTTTGCGTATGTTTTCGATTTTCCCGGATTCGCATTCTTTCCCGATATTTATTTTATTGGGATTACCAGCTCTTTTTGCCGTTTCGCTGCGTCGAATTGTGCCCTATGCCAAAAGCTTTCGGAGTCTTTTCTTTACCCGGGGGAATTTGCTTCTGGTTATAATCCCGCTGGCTTATCTTGAGGCCTTATTGTCGGGTACGCGGGGAATTTGGGCCGCTGTAATTGGCGCTATTGCCGTTGCCATAGGCATAATATTTATTCTTTACAGACAGCGGGTCGAAGCGAATCGGCAGAGGTTATTTGTATATCTGGCTTCATATATTGCCATTTTCTTCCTGCTTTTTCCGGTAGCATATGCAGTTTTCATTTCAGATCAATTTCAAGAACATAAGAGTGATACTGATTTATTTATCAAGCGGGTCCATTCTATTATAGATATTGCTGAAACCTCAAATAAAGAACGAATTAGAATTTGGAAATTAAGTTTAAAATCAATTATCGAGCATCCCGTCTTGGGACGAGGGATTGGAAATTTTCCTGTTGTCTTGAATCAGAACCTTGTTTTGGGGAAGGC
Source organism: Minisyncoccota bacterium (assembly GCA_035637795.1). GTDB lineage: Bacteria > Patescibacteriota > Minisyncoccia > 2-02-FULL-40-12 > GWA2-44-9 > DASPWL01. Next base: position 1,479 of record DASPWL010000044.1, read on the forward strand.
CGGATCGTCAGCCCATAACATCTATCTTCATATTGCCGCTGAAATGGGTATTATTGCTCTTTTAGCATCTCTTTATTTCTTAGGGCTCATCTTTGTGGCCATTTATCATAAATTTAAAACCACACATTCAGAATTACTGCTTATTTATTATGCGACATCACTTATATATCTGGCCTGGGTATTAATTTATTCCCTTACTGATGTAGCTCTTTTTGACGAGCGGACATTCCTATTGTTTGTTGCCATGGTTGCTCTCTCGCAAGCTCAATATGGCCAGTAAACCTCTTGTCACTATAAACCTTGTCGTTCATAACGGCGAGCGTTATATCCGTCATTGCTTGGCAGCCGTTAAAAGCCAAACTTATTCTAATTTAGAAATAAATGTTTTTGATAACAACTCAACGGACCTAACCCGGGAAATAACTGCCCGAGAATTTCCATCATATAACCTCATTGCTCATTCTCAAAATTTAGGAATGTGGCCTGGACAAGAAACAGCTTTACAGTATAGTCATGGCGAATATATCGTCGCTTTGTCGGTGGACGTCATGCTTGATAAAAATTTTGTCCAAGAAGCTGTTTGGGCTTTTTCGAGGCATCCTCATACCGGCGCCATTCAGGCAAAGGTATACCAATATGACATTACAAAACTAGGAACTGGGAATCGAAAACTGGAAAATAAAATCATTGATACTTGTGGATTTAAAATCTTCCGGTCACGCCAAATGGGCAATATTGGCCATGGCGAATCTGACCAGGGCCAGTTTGAGGTAGAAAAAGATATATTTGGAGTTGAAGGCGCTGTGCCGGTATTCCAACGGGAAGCTTTTGAAGATTGCCGAATCGAAAACTATATTGCCGACCCTGATTATTTTTGGTACGGCGATGACTTTGACATTGCCTGGCGCATGCGCCTTTTTGGCTGGGATCAGTGGTACATACCCTCTCTTATTGCCTATCATGACCGTTCAACTACCAAAGGCCAAGCCAGAAGCTTGGGTGAGCACTTAAGTCGACTCGGAAAGCGTCGGCAAATACCCATCAAAAAACGCCGCTTAGATTGGTCAAACGTGAGGTTTACAATTATAAAAAATGATTATATAATTAATGTCCTGAAGGATCTGCCGCATATCGTCATTAGAGAAATAGCTGTTTTTCTTTATACCTTATTGTTTGAACCGGCTGTATTTCTGGAACTAGGGCGATTT
>DASPWL010000045.1:0-7078 GCA_035637795.1 Minisyncoccota bacterium
AATTCATATGATACAGCACTAGAGTTAGTGCAAAAATCAAGTCCAAATACACCCTGGATTCTGAGACTTACCGGAGATATTACAGTACTTCCAGAAGGAGTTCTTGTGTATATGAAACCAGAAGATTGGGCAGTATTTAAGTAAATGGAGCCACTGATCAAAGAAATTAACATCGATAAAAATACTGTATTTTTTTTCATAAACTCTCAAATCAATATTTAGATAAAGGATATTCTTAAATTCGCTATCTGAATATATAAATTGTGTTAGCTAACAGTCATTATCAATTAAAATCATCCTAAAAGCAAATACGTACAAAAATTCTAAACTATTAAATGATCTCCATCTGATTGTCTATGACATCTACAACAAACACAAATAATAAGCATCTAAAGATTTTAATGCTATTGATAAGCATTGGTATTAGCTTCATTTTATATTTTAACACCATTAAAGGAAGCTTCGTCTACGATGATCAATTTTTTAACCGCGAAGAGTTGCAAAGTCAAAGTGCCTTAAGCAAGGTATGGTTCGAGTCTTACTTGCCAGAACATCCCCAGGCAGGAGTTTACAGGCCAGTGACAATTTTTTCTTTTGCTCTTGATTTCATTATATTTGGAAATTCACCAGTCAGTTTTAGGGTTATCAATATCATACTTAATGGCATAGTTGTATTTCTTGTATTCCTTTTGGTATTAAGATTATTCAACAACAAGCGTCTGGCAATCCTCTCATCATTATTTTTTGCCTTTTTACCAATACATACTGAAGTAGTTGCATTTATAAAATCACGAGATGAAATTTTCTTCGCACTTTTTATTACTTTGTCATGGTTAATATTTATAAAAGCAACGGAAAATAAAGTAAATTATCGGCAGCTTATCCTAAGCTCAATTTTTTATTTCCTCGGGTTACTATCTAAAGAAATGGTGATTATAGCACCCGTGCTGTTTATTCTTGTTTATAGGATTCAGAAAAAAGCTTCATTAAAACAGACTTTGAAAATAAGTTTAACATTTCTTTTTACTGCAATTGCATATTTTGGCATGAGATATTTGGCCCTAGGAAAATATGCTTTTGGAAGTTCAGATGATTATTTTGTAACTAACCCTCTTGCTTATGCAAGTCTATGGATTAAGGTTTGGACTCCTCTAAAAATAGCCTTTATCTATATAAGCAAGACGTTTGTCCCCATAAACCTCTCTGCGGCTTATCAGTTTAATCAAGTAACGCTAGTCTCAAATCCTTTCCATTCAGCCCAGGCGATTTTTGGATTGCTTTTGCTCGGAGTTCTATTATTTTGTGTTCTGCAACGAAAGATAAGAGTTATGCCCATCGGTATTGGTGCCCTAATTTTCCTAGTTTCTTACTTTATGATTTCAAAGTTCTTCTTTCAAGCATCTGACATAGTTGCAGAAAGATGGATGTACTTTCCATCAATAGGAATAAGTATTATAGCGGCCTATTTATTAGATGAAGTATACGAATCACAAAAATTACTTGGCATTATTATATTTGCCATAATATTGATTGTCTATTCAACCATTATAATACCTCGCAATCGTGTATGGCTTTCTGAAACCAATCTTTATGAAAGTATGATTAAATCAGCACCCGATAGTATCCAAGGGTATTTAGCTTTGACAACAGTGTATTTCAATGCTGGTAAAATTGATGACGCCAAACGAGAAATAGTTATCGCCTCAAATATTTATAAAGATGACCCTAGGGTTTTGGACTCAATTGGCGCCATTGCTATAAAGGAAAGGAACTACGACTTAGCAGAAAGCAGTCTAATTAAAGCATTACAAATTAAGCCCGATATTAATCAGAGACTTTTAAGTTTAAGTAAAGAATACTACGATAATAAAAATTATAAGAAAGCATTGGAGACTACAGAGATCTATACAAAACTATCCGGTCATAAGTTAGAACCTAATAGAGTTTGGGTATATGCTCTTACTCTTGCAAGATTGGGATTTTTTCAGAGAAGTTTAGATATTATTAGTCAATATTCTTTAACGGAAAATATACAATTCTTACCTCTTATAGCAGAAAACTACTATCGACTTGGGTATAGAGAAAAGGCATTTCAATATCTCGGTAATAACTTGACGGAAGAACAAAAAACAAAGATTTTAGAAAGCTTCTAAATATAGATCAATTAATCTCAGAATTCTTATTTTTCTTTCTCTGATAGCGCTTCGTTTAGGGCTTCCTTGAGACCGGTCATGTCGGGTCCGGGACGGTCTTGACGCGTATTATTCTTCTTTTCCAAATCTCTTTGGTTTAATTTTCTGCCTTTAAAGTCAACAGCGCCCTTATTAAATGCATCGGAAAGAGAAACTCCCTGAGACCGATTGTTTCTGTCATTATTATAGCTAGGCTGATCCCTGCCCTGGCGCGGTCTCTCGCGGTGTTCTTCTTTTGATTCACCTAATTTCCGCCATTCAATAATAGCAGATTCTATTTCTTCACGAGAGCGCCCATAAGTACTCCGGGAAGCATCAATTACCTGGGTTCGGGTACTTTCAGCCAAGGGAGCAATCGTATCCATGGTTATCGCTGAAAATGCCTTAGAAGCAAGGCCGTCAATCATCAGTTTCAAATAAATTTCCCGTTTCCCGAGACTGACAATGTTCTGAACCACAAATTCCGGCGAAAATTCTTTTTCTAAAAGTTCAGCATCTTCCGCGCCAACTCGGAAGGAAATAATAGTGCCGACATTGCCAAACACCGCATCTCGCACTGCTTCATCCATCTGAGCAACGTATTGGTGGGCAACAACCAAGCTCAGATTAAATTTTCTGGCTTCAGAAAGAATATTAGCAAAGGAAGCCGTAGCAAAGTTTTGAAATTCATCGACAATGAGCACAAAGTCTCGGCGTTCATTTTGATGCACATCTACCCTTGATAGAGCAGCAAGCTGAATTTTAGTAATCAAAAGGCCACCGAGTAAACGCGAGGCATCTTCGCCTACTTTCCCTTTTGATATATTCACTAAGAGAATCTTTCCCTGATCCATTGCCGCCCGCATATCAAAGGATGATTTTGGCTGACCGACAATATTGCGAATTAAGGTGTTAGAGACAAACTGGCCTATTTTGTTTTGAATTGCCGGCACGGCTTCAGCTGTATACCTGTCGGTATAGCTAGCAAACTCTTTTGTCCAGAATGCGTTAACTTCAGGATCTTTTACCTGGTTCACTACCCATTTGCGGAAATCTTTTTCTGAAAGCATCCGATTAATTCCCAGCAATGTCGAATCCGGCACTTCCAAAAGCGCCAGAATCGTATAATTTAAAATGTATTCCATCCGAGCCGACCACAAATCAATCCAAAGCTTCTTAAAAACCGACATGATGCCATCAGCAACCAAATGGCGCTTATCAGCATCGACATGTTCCATCACATTAAAAGCCACAGGAAATTCCAAATCAGCCGGATTTATGTAAATAACATCTTTTATTCGCTCGGGAGGAATATAATCGAGCAAATCTTCGACTGGATCACCATGAGGATCGATAAATGCTAGCCCCCGACCATCCTGAATATCCTGAATAGCAATATTTTTAAGAAGCTCTGACTTGCCCATTCCAGTCTTACCAATGATATACATATGGCGCCGGCGATCATCCATTTTTATGCCAAAAAGTCCTCCCTGCTGGCGGAAGGTTGTCTTGCCGAATAAAATCACTGGATTGTCGATTGGTTCTGGCATATCTTCTTTGGAGAGAAACTAAGGTTTCTCCTTCCAACGCTCGCTTCGCTCACTGCCTCTTTTCCTTTTATTTTATCAAATTCACTTGGTTGGCAAACCTACAGGCGGCTGTCCTTTCTTGGCTTCGACCCTCGGAAAAGCCGGCGCTTTCACATTTTGGCCGGGAAGATGAAACAGAGTGGCTAATTCTTCAGTATTGAGAACCATTACCTGCCTAGCAAATGCCCGTTTGCGATAATTCCTGTATATCCGTTGCTTTCGCTGTAATTCTATTCTACCTGCACCGAATCCACGGTCAGAAGGAAACAGCCAATATAAATAACCTCTGGAAAAAGTAAGCGTCAACGGATTTGGCCTAAAAGTATTCAAGTTATTAGAATAAAGCTGTTTAAACATTCCGGTTACGCTTGCTGTTCGGGAACGGTTAAACACATCCTTCTTGGCAACATATATAAAACGAATGCCGGCCTTAAAGCCAAGTTTGGCTACTTTATTCTCCACCTGATCTAAAACAAATTTTTCTCCTCCGGTCAGTTTCTGGATCGAAAATTCTTCTTTCTTTTCTTCTTTTTTAGGCGTGCCGCCAATATTAGCCAGTGATTCAACCTGGTCTAATATTTTAGTGAGCGTATTTGCTTCCTTAGGTTTTTCTTTCTTGGCAAGCTTTTCAATAACCGACGCCGCTTCCTTTACCCAATCTCCTCCAGTCGGCCTTACTAGCAGCTGAATCCAAATATGCTCGCCCGGGCCAGATGAACTTATAATTTCAGCCAGCGAAGAGAAAGGGTCGCTTCGTTTAAATTCATCTTTACCCGATTCTTCTTCAAAAAACGGATATGTTTTTATGGGATAAGCAGACTCCTTGGCAAATACAAGTTCAGTTCCAAATAATTCGTAGTCTTCATTGGGTAGAAATTCGGGCAATGCCATGACATAGTCATCGGCTACCCGAATTTCTGCATCAGGATATTGGGCAAATATCTGGCTCTCAACTAAATTTCTATGAGCTTGGGGTAAGCGAACATAAAATTTCATATCCCCATTATTACCGACAATCTCAAATGAAAACCAATCTGGCACTTTTCCCTCAAAAAACATCTTCTTAAACTTTAATGATTGGCCGTAAATGCCATGGAGAGCCGAGAAAAAATTTTCTGCAATCTTGGGACTTTTCTGCACATCTGGCGGCGGAATAAGCTCAAGCAAAACCCATTGCAAAGTACTGATATACTGTTCTCTTTTGTAAAAGAGCCAGGCCTCAACAGCTGTAAAAACCACCACCGGAGGCAACCAGACCCACCACCATCTAAATAGGAAAGAGAAGGCTGTGCCAAGAGTATCGATAATGAAACCAAGAGATTCCATGAATACTTTCGAATTTTAAACGAAAATTACTGGTTAGGCTTTTCTAAGGTTATAAGTCCCGTCGGGATTTTTAATGAAATGGTCTGAATCTTGAAGATTCAAAATTACGGTATTTTCTTTGACTAGCCGGGTATTCTGAACTTTGGCCACCAAAGCTGTCCGGGAGAGTGGCCGAGAAGAATTCTTAAGAATATCAATTAAAACATCCTTTACCGTGCCGGCTTTGTATCCCCATTCGGCCAAGGCATACATACCCCGGCCCACAAGTACAAACCTATCATCTTTAATCAGTTCATTGTGGACGGTCTGAATATTGACTTTCTTATTATCAAATCCGGCCTTGTTGATAAGACCGGCAATCTCACTGAAGTGACGAGGCTTACCCTCTTTCTTCATAATTAAATATGCTTTGTCACGAACACCCTTAGGTTTTATCTCCGGCCAGCTGGCCAACCCCACTTCACCAAAAATATTCTTGTCAATATCTTTTGAGATAGAAAGAAACGTGGCTAAGCGTTTATCAGAAGAATCACGGCCATTTCCTGTGACTACATTGGTTCGCACTACAAATTCCGGCAATTTATCCCAGGAAACAACCTTTTGATTTTTTTTCAAGGCATCTACCAGTGAAGCCGTTCCCTCATGAAATGCTTCCTTTTCCTTTCGATCAAGCGCCCAAAAAGCATGGTGGCGATCATTTTCTTCACCCCGGACAATATCCTTTGTGAGTGAAAGCAAAAATATCAGCGCGGCATTAGCAACATTATACTGTTCAGTGCCGCTCAAAGCTCTAAAAATATCCTTTTCGCGCATAACTCCACCTTCTTTATGAAGAAGATTCTTCATTTGAACAACATATTTCTGAATTTCCTTATTGTTAGGAACTGCGCCTACTAGCTGATTCAAGGTAAATTCCTCAATCTGACGAACTCGCTCGCGAGTAATACCATACGATTTTCCGATAGACTCCAAAGTTTCCCGTCGGCCATTACTTAAACCAAAGCGCCGGGAAATAATATCTCGGTTCCGTGAAGGAAGCGTCTTTACAATTTGAACAACTGTTTTAGATAATCCTTGTAAATCTCTTTTCATACCTATCAGCTTTAGAAGTCGTTATGGATAAAAATATAATATCACTAAATATAATAACAGTCAATGTTATGGCTATTTCCGCTTGCGGGACCACCATACCAAAAGCGGGGATGCAACAAAGATTGATGAATATGCCCCCGAAGTGATGCCGATTATAAGGGCTAGGGCAAAATATTTCACACTTTCTCCCCCAAATAAGTAAACAGCAATTAACGATAAGAGAGTTGTAAACGTTGTATTTAATGATCGAACTAGGGTTTGCATAATGCTGCGATGCACAGTTTGGGCAAAATCCCCGCTTAATCCGCCGCGAATGACGTTTTCTCGGACTCGATCAAATACAACTACCGTATCTGATATTGAATAGCCAAGAATAGTAAGGACAGCTGCTACAAACACCGCATTCAATTCTATCCCTCGATATTTGCCCAGCCAAGCAAACACTCCCAGAGGAATAATCACATCATGTAAAACAGCAATAATAGCAGCCACGCCCATAACCCATGGCGATAAAGCTCCACCTACCCGCCGGAAAACGAGAGCGATATAGATCACAATTGATACAAGTACGATAGAAATGGCAATAATGCTCTTATGCTTTAATTCACTGCCTATAAGCGGTCCGACAGAATCAAATTTTCGCTCTTCGATACCAGATTTAGGAAACGCAACTTTTAACTGGGACAGAAGTTTTTGATGATCTGACTCCGAAAGTTCTCCAGTTTTCAAAATAAGACCATTATCCCCAACTGGCGTTAAAAGTGCATCTTTGCCAGGACCGCTGGCAAGCGCTTTTGTTACTTCAGACAGAGCAGGCCGTTCTTTTAAAAAATTAAGTTCTAGCACGCTGCCACCGCGAAAATCTACACCCAAATTCAATCCCCAAATAATCAGAGCTGC
>DASPWL010000046.1:0-2044 GCA_035637795.1 Minisyncoccota bacterium
TAACGAGCATATATTATTCAAATTGTCCTGCAGTGTCAAGAGGGTTCAGAGAAGTCCAGAGTCAACTTCCTGGTAGTTCCAAAACGTGCCTATATCGGCAATGAGTCTGTTATATTGCTCCAAAATATTGCGTTCTTCTGAATGAGGATGAAATTCAAGCTGTTGGTCAGTAAAAACAGTCCGCCCGCCAGGAGCATACGTCACTGGATTAAGACGAATTCGTCTTTGTTGGAAACGCTTGTTTAATTTCTCAACTAGATCTCCGGCAAAAGTATTTAAAACCGTCTCCGCCAAAGCATTCACAACTCTAATATATGCTGGGGAATGAACGGTGCGACGCATAAGATATTCCTGAGTCTGCGGATGATAAACATATTTATTCAACCATAAATTTTCCAAAAAAAACTTTACCCAAACCCCTTCACGAACAAATACCGGCTTTAGATTCACATAAGTTTGGGCGTTATAAAGACTTTCATAAGGAATCGTCATATTAGCATCAGTCAGATAATGATTGAAGCATAATTTATCGGGCGCTTTTGTATCATGACGAGTTCGGCGAACGCCGAATATTGATGTAAGAAGTGACAGAAAAAACCTACAGGTGTAAAGACGGCCGGATTTGGCAATTACCAGAACATCAAAATCACTTTCTTCATTAGTATTATTAATTGCTAACGAGCCGCTCACGAAAACGCCCCGCAAATGCGGCACCAAAGGAAACCATCGAACAACCCGCATTAATTTTTTCCATTTCTGGGCAGCTAATTTCTCTCGTTCGATTCTTTGGTTATAAATACTAATCCGATCCGCGGAAAGAAAATAAAATCCATTGTGTTCAACAACCCGGCCTCCCTGTTTTAAATTATCCAGCTCATTAAGGATATCTGAAACTTTTATTTCTCCTATCCCTTCAGGCAAGTTTTCAACTCTCCCTGGGTTAACGAGATACTTATATATCTCGACTAAAGTTAACGGAAATTCAAACACATCATAGTACGCAAGCGTAGCGAGAATAGCATTTCTGACCTTTGCCATAGCCTTTAAAAAATACTAATTGTATGGCATAATTATGCCTTTATGACAATAGATCGGCTCCGCGTATATATTGCTTCGATACCAAAAATATCCGGGGTTTACATGTTTAAAAATTTCCAGGGCAAGCCACTTTATATTGGCAAGGCGGCAAATCTTAAAAGCCGGCTTTTATCGTACTTAAGATCAGAAGACTCTCGGATTCAAAAAATGATTGAGCTTTCCAATGCAATAATTTATACGGCAACCAACAGTGACATCGAAGCCCTTATTCTTGAATCCCAGAAAATTAAAAAAGAAAGGCCGCCTTTTAATATCATGCTGCGGGATGATAAGCAATATTTTTTTGTGGCTTTTACCAAAGAAAGATTCCCCCGTTTGTATCTCACTCACCAGTCGAAAACAAAGAAAATTAAAAAAGAGATTGATGAACTGATTGGTCCTTTCACTGATGGCACTGCCCTGAAAGCCACGCTTCGGATCTTACGCCGATTCTTTCCCTACTGCACCTGTAAACAACTTCATTATGTCCGCTGCTTAAATGCTCACATCGGCAAATGTCCCGGTTTTTGCTGCCTAAGAAACCCTCAAAAAACAGATGAAATGCTTTATAAGAAAAACATAAAAGCCATAAAAGATATTTTAAATGGTAAGCGAGATTCAGTTACTGCAAAAATGGGGAAAGAAATGGATCGATTGGCTCATGATGGCCGATTTGAGCCAGCGATTGAACTGCGAAATAAAATTGAGCAAATGAAGCGAATATTTGAGAATGCACAAATTATTTCTCGCCAGCGCGAAAATGAACCAACTGGATTAGCCGATTTACAGCGCACTTTAAAACTTCTGGTGCCGCCCGGGCGCATTGAAGGATATGACATCTCAAACATCCAGGGCACCAATGGCACCGGTTCAATGGTTGTTTTTACCGACGGTCTGCCTGACAAAAACGAATATCGAAAATTTAAAATTAAAACAAAACATACTGCTGATGATACTGGAATGCTTA
>DASPWL010000047.1:0-3805 GCA_035637795.1 Minisyncoccota bacterium
AACACCTTTCGTATATAATAATGTTCCTGAGATAAGCAGTGCCGCAAATACAATTGCCCCAGGCAAAATTAACTTTGCTTTATCAAACAATGCTGGTGAGTCAATTTGGTTATCTGCCATAGTTATCTATTATATCTAATACGAAATTAAATTCAATCCAAGCGAAATTATTTTTTCTTGGGTGAAGGTGAGGGCGAAGGTGTTGGCGTACCGATATTTAATGGCGCTACTTCAAGAATTTTATTTTCAACCGGGTCATAAAGAATCGCCCTTCGAGCATTAGCATAAATAAGCACCTTATCCCCTATTTTGGCTCGAGCAAAAAATGGCTGGTCGCGCAATAAAGTTGGATCAGAGACTGTCGCCACAGTCGGTGTCTCATTTTCCGGAAGAAGAATGAGCTTTGAAACATTTGCCACTAATCTTTGTACTTCGCTTTGAGTTTCTTGCTGAGGACTGCTTTGTTTTACCTGATTATATTTGTTGTAAAAATAAAAAGCTAGAGTCGATGTACCTACCACCAAAGCTATCAAAGAAATCATAAAAGGTTTAAGCGATAGATTCCGGATCGTCTTGCTTAAACTGCCAATTTTCTTATAAAAATTACTGATTTTCATTTTAAACAATTGCTTCAATCCTAAAGTAATGCCTCCAACAAATCAATGTTGATAATCATTTCCCAACGTCAAAAAGAGGGCTTAAGCTCTCTTTTTGAAATGCGTCTGTTTCACCGTCAGGTTGTGCTACGGAGGGCGCGGCCCAACCAAATAAGAATTACTGCGCCCACTACCGCTACCACTAAACTATATAAATTAAATCCGGTAACTTCCGGCTGACCGACTAAACTCATCACAAAGCCACCAATAACCGCGCCAATAATTCCCAATAGGATATCCATTCCTATGCCTTGAGTTTCATCCGTACGCATAATCAATGATGCAATCCAACCGGCAACTGCACCAAAGAGAATCCATAATAACCAATTAATAAGCGCTCACCTCCTCTCGCACTTTTTTAACGGGGCTCATGTTTTTAATATATAGTTTCTATATGAAAGGGGGATTAAGAAAATTCTATGTTGCAAATGAAAAAGTTTTTTACTAATATGAGTCAGATGCAAGGTCGAGCGTCACTTAATAATTCAAAACTTTAACAATGATAAAATATTTTATTATCATCGCGATAATTACTCTATCACTTGGGATACTCTCAAGAGTATATGCTTCTTTGCCTTGCGGCGACCAAACTGATTGTTGCCCTCCCAGCTTTGCTCCCTGCACTAGCCCTACGCCTACTCCGGAAGAAATGTAAATCTAAGTTACAAAAACGGTCTTCAGGATCGTTTTTGTTTTTCTCCAGGCTTATACCAAACAAAAGCGGCACTCCACTTCTGTTTTTTGCACGACGGCCAGTCGTTTGGCGAGAAGTACTCGTAATAATTTCCGTTCCTATTCCAGTGCTATATTCCTCTTCTCAAATACAAATTTATTTCCAAATAATTCTTTTGATTATTTTAGCCGTTTTGTATAAAGCAGAATTAAGAAAATTAAAGTTAAACCGCTAACAGTGATAGCAAATATATTCATCTATTTCATGAACTATTTTTTATTAATCACCGATTCTGTGGTATATTAAAAAAACTCTGAAAATAAGGCTTTTAAGGGCTGTTTGTAATAAATAAGCCCGTGACTACGTCTTATCCCCAGAAGCCCGTAAACTATACGGGGGTCGAGCGCCAAATCGCCATAGCAAATAAGTAATAAATTATAAAATCAAATGAACAAAATTACCGCAATCGTCATGAGTGTAGTAGCTTCAGCACTATTTATTGCGCCAGTGTTTGCTCAGGACACGCCAACTCCAACTCCCAAACCACAGTTAGACCCAGCATGTATGGTAACAGCCGTTGATAAGCGTGATACTAGTCTCATCAACGCCTTTGATACCAGATCTGCTCAATACCGTAAGGCCCTGGACACACGCAAAGAGGCTCTTAAAGCTGCCTGGGCCCTTACTGACATTAAGGACCGCAATACTGCCTTAAGAGTTGCTTGGAATAATTACAAGTGGGCTGTTCGCGATGCCCGTCATGCTTGGGCTAAAGACCGCAATGCCGCTTGGCAGCAATTCAGAACTGATGCTATCCAATGTCATGGCAGCGCCGATTCCCAGTTTAGAGGTTTAGATTCATCTCTCTAAAAGTTAAATCAAAAACTGTCCTGAGTTTATCGAAGGACGGTTTTTGATTTAACAGAGTATTTATTTTTTCTCCAAGCATATGGAATTGATACAATACCGTTTTCCGCCTTTATCTTTAGGGCCGTCATCAAAAACATGGCCTAGATGCGAACCGCAACGCTTGCACCGCACCTCAACTCGGACCATGCCGTGGCTTCGATCAGGCACTAATTCAACATTCTCCCGATTTAGTGGATCAGTAAAACTGGGCCAGCCGGTGCCCGAATCAAATTTAGTATCGGAGGAAAACAATTCTTGGCCGCAAGCCGCACATTTATAGACACCTTTAGAATGGTCATTGACGTACTTACCAGTAAAAGGTGCCTCCGTGCCTCCTTTGCGCATAACTTCATATTGATCGGGGGTCATTTCCTTACGCCATTCCTCCTCGGTTTTCTGCATCTTTTCCATAAACAAAACAACAATAGAATTTATTATTTAGAAAATCAACTAACGAGGCAGATTGGCAAATAAGAGGGCGAAGTTAGCAGCTAGGAGAAGAAGGTCAAATTGCCAACCCGAGCCATGTGAACTAGAAAATCCTACTCGAATCTTAAAAACTTTAGTATAAATAAAACTTACTGATACCAAGCTAAGCAAAGTTGCGGCTAAGAAAACTTGTCTATTAATAAACAATCCGGCACTCGAGAGTATTTCAACTACACCCATGACCATATAAATACCCGTTGACATTTTCCAGGTGGAAGCTCCGCCGGGTTTCATAATCGCCCTCAATCCATGGTATAGAAAAATCAAAGCAACAACATAGCGAAGAATGTCGAGTCCCGTATCATTACCTATAGGAATCAATTTACTCCACCTCCCTCCATAATAATTTCATTATACCCTATTGCAAAAAATAATAATCCACAACTAATATCCGGCAAATTCCTCTGTTCGAATATTATCGGAATCCACTCCGGCTTTCACGAGCATCTGGTACATGGCTGTCACCATCTGTGGCGGACCAGTAACATAATAAATTGGTGCGGAAAGATCATCAACATATTTTGAAAGCATAGTTTGATTAATATAACCGCGCTGTCCCTCCCATGGATAACGAGATTTTTCCATTTGAGTCATAGTGCTGATAAACTGGAAATTTGGATTTTTCAAATTGGTTAACTCTTCTAGAAATGGCGCATCTTCCGGCCGGCGACTGGAATAAAATAAAAATAGCTTATGTGGCAGTTCGTCATGGCTAGCTTGTAAGATAATACTGCGAAAGGGCGTAATGCCAATGCCGCCAGTCAGGAATACTGCCGGTTTAGAAATGTTATTGTGCAAAATCAATGAGCCAAACGGCCCGTCAAAATTAAGCTTACTGCCCAGCGAAAGAGAATTAAGAATCCGCTTAAAAGCCGAATCTCGGATACGGGTTGTAATCATGAGATTATCTTCAAATGGCGCAGCAGCAATTGTATAAGCTCGGGTAATGCCTTTTTCATCTGTTTCCGACGGGTTAATTAAAGAAAGATCGATTGTTTGGCCGGCCCGGAATTCAAAACCAGCCGGTTTCTCAAAATAAAAAGCCATCGTGCCTTCAGCCACTTCTTTTTTATCTTTT
>DASPWL010000048.1:0-8651 GCA_035637795.1 Minisyncoccota bacterium
CTAGTTTCTAAAGGTCACTCCGAAGTCTATAAAAATTGAGACCCCCCGCGTTTGCGAAGAGGTCTCGATGGATCACTTGTCGTCGGTGTAGTCGTCGCCGTCGCGATCGTCTCGGTTGTCGCCTTGGTATTTGCCTTCGCTGCGGTCCTTCTCGTCGGACCGGCTCGAGCTGTCATCGCCGAGGACAGCGTCCAGAAGGTCACTGAAGAGACCCATGGATTTCTCCTTTCTGCCAAATTACCGAGAGAGAAGAAGATGCTCTATTGAGCATCTATTAAGCCCGATGCTCTTCTCAATCAGTGAGGATAACGACTTTCTCCTCTAAAGAACATATCTAAAGTAAGACATATATTACGTTAATTCTTTATGAAAGTCAACTCGACTGGATTGCGGCTATTCTGTATCATAACAGTAAATTTTATGCAATTCACAGTTAAGAAGGATAAAGATTTAGCTTTTTACAGTTTTTTTATTCGCTTGACACAAGAAAAGGAAAGACACTCAGGAGTTTTTGACTTCCTAGAAGTACCTTCAAATTTAATAGAGCAGGCTAATCAGTTGAAGAGTAAACAACTCGGGGAATATAAAAGTAGGTCGGAACAAAAAGTTTGGGAAGAAATTAACATTTTTTTTAATGAGTTTTGGGATAAATATCAATCTCAATTAAATCATTTAGTAGTCTTATTGGAAGATTTTAAAAAAACATATAGTCATTGGCTAATAAAGAATATTCCCAAATTTACGAGTTGTGAATGGTCTTATGATAAAGTGATCTTTTATCCTAGTGTCTTAGCTTGGGCAGGTGTTAGCAAAAATTTAATTCGAATAGGTATAAGTCCAGAACATTTCCTTAAGAAGGATCTTATTCCTGTAATTATTCACGAGCTAATACATATAAATACAGAGAAAATCAACCTATCAGACCTTGATTACCAGCATGACGCGAAAGAAATAGCCGATACGTTAATTGTGCAAGAGATAACTGATTCAATCAATAAAGAGTTCGGCTCTAGTTTTCGTAAACTAAAGTTAGCAGTACCTTTTAAATTTTATGAGCCAGATACTCAAAAACTAAGCGAATTAATTAAGGATAAAAACTTTTCAGAAAGTGTACGTTTAGTAGATAACTTTCTTCTAGCGAAGAATCATCAAGAAGTCTATAAATGATTTGCCCCGCGTTTTGTGCGCGGGGCGTGCGGCTACTCCGAAGGTGGTGCGTCATCCGGCGGAGCCGGAGGTTCTGAGTCGTCCTGGCGATCTCCGTGGTACTGCTCTTCGGAAGGAACGTATTCCTTGGAGCGATCAGGGTCGGCCATTAGATTTCTCCTTTCTGCCAAATTACCGAGAGAGAAGAAGATGCTCTATTGAGCATCTATTAAGCCCGATGCTCTTCTCAATCAGTGAGGATAACGACTTTCTCCTCTGCAGAGTAGGTTCTCAAGCTCTGCGGAAATGGGAAGACCGGTAAGATCTTCAATCCAGAGCCATTGTCCGCTTGGGTTCAGTTCGAGGAAAACGTACTCGTTTTCTGGAGTCACGATCATGTCGATGCACCCAAACTGAAGTCCGTAACCCTGTACCAGCGCAACGCATTTTTCAGCGATATTGTCAGGTAGGGAGTAAGGGAGGTGGGGGGTATTGTCTAGGTCATACCGCCGCCAATCTTCTTTGGTGTGATGAGACATCTGAGAATGGATCGCTGCTGTGAATACCTTTGTGCCCACGATCGTTATCCGCAGTTCGAATGCCTTTTCGATGTATCTCTGGAAGATCATGGGGCAATTCTGGACACGTTTGATAGATCGAAGCGCTTCTGCTTTGGATAGCTTTCGAGTATACAGTGCTAATTGACGTTTCTTGTCTCCATCTTCTAAGACAAGACTGGGAGTCCAGAGGGTCTTTACTGCGACCATTCCGTCTAAACGTTCAATGAAATCACTGGCATCGGCGGGGGAATTCGTAATAATGGTTTCTGGTATTTGAAGCCCGTGCTCGTGTGCACATTTGAGCTGGTAGGGCTTACGTCCCGCAACGGTGACAGCATCGGGGTTGTTTACCCAGAGACAGGTGAATAGATGTGGCAGGGAAGAGAGAAGATGCGTTGTCTCTCGAATGATGTATTCTCCGATTTCTTTCTGAATGCCCTCAGGCGGCTTTGGAGTTCCTTCTCGTCTATTTAATACACTGGTTACCATGCCAGATTCCACTACTTTCTTATCAGTTAGATGTAGTTGAGAACCTTGCACGGTGCATGACATTGATGCTTCTAAGGGGAATAATTCATAATCAACAATAGAAACAGCAACACCACGCTGTTCTAGTAGTTTGATCATGTGATGTCCATGAGCGTCACTCTCTCGAGTGATTACGAGAATCATAACCCCTCCTTGTATAGGTACTACTGACTTGAAACGCTGATTTTTTTTCGCAAAGCTGTTCCAGAACGATTGAGATTTAATACCACTTTCTTTAAGTTTTGTAAAGTTCTAATGCCATATTTTTTCCGTTCAGCGTCGGTAGTACGTGAAAGAATAGGGAATAACTCCCAGCCCCCATTTTTATTTTTTCTAAACTGAGTTCCAAACTTTTGAGGCTTGTTCTTCATAACAAGGAGACGATCCGTGGCTGCAGCATAGAGCCATGCCGACTTCTTATGGCCCTTCTCCATTCCCATTAAAGCCATTTCCCGTGCTTCTTTGATTGAGGTCCTAGAAGTCCCATGTTGAAAAATAATTCCAGCATTAAAATAATCAGTACCATTGATTTCTGGTTTTTTCTTTAGAATAGCTTCGAGTTCTTTACGCCGCTTCTTATCTCGCAGCGATATTAAAGCCCATCTTTTTTTATCCTCGAGCTTAAGCCATCCTTTTTTTCTACGATCTTTTTGATCTTCCAAGAAGAGTTTTCTAATTTTTTGAGAATATTTTTTCATAAAAACGGGGACTAGTTGCCTAGTCCCCAAAATGAGCTAGTCAGTCCGTGTCGGAGTACTGGTCGTTGGTCAGGACATCGGTCTCGCGACCAGCTAGCCGCTCGCCACAGCCGTTGCGATCTTCCGCGTACTCGAACATGAATGGCAACTTGCTCATGTTCGAGCTTTTGGAAGTATCTGTGCCTACCATAGCATGTCTCCTTTCGGGTGTAAGAATAAACTAAATTATAGCGTTGTCAATGGATTCTCGACGAAGACAGATTAATTATAGTAGAATAACTGCCATAATGGCAGAACAAAATCTCTTAGGAAAAGTCGTCTCATTAGCCAAACGGCGGGGATTTATATTTCCCGGCTCGGAAATTTATGGCGGCATCGGGGGATTTTATGATTTTGGTCCTCTTGGCACAGAATTGAAATTTAATATCAAACAGGCCTGGTGGCAGGATATCGTGCAAAGACATAATGATGTGGTTGGTTTGAGTGCAGCTATTATTATGAATCCTAAAGTTTGGGAAGCATCGGGACATTTAAGCGGATTTTCCGATCCGCTAATTGAATGTCCGAAGTGCCATAAGCGTTTTCGAGCTGATGAGATAGATGATAAATGTTCTGAATGCGGCGCCGATTTGTCAGGTCTAAAATCTCGCCAGTTTAATTTAATGTTTAAGACATTTGTTGGGCCGGTGGAAGACTCGGCTTCAATTGCCTATCTTCGCCCAGAAACAGCTGGCGGAATTTTTGTGAATTTCAAAAATGTGCTTGACACTATGCGGCTGAAAATTCCTTTTGGCATTGCCCAGATTGGCAAAGCTTTTCGTAACGAGGTTAATCCCAAAGATTTTATTTTTCGTACCCGGGAATTTGAGCAGATGGAACTGGAATATTTTGTGAAACCAGGCAGTGATAAGAAATATTTTGATGAATGGGTTCAGCAACGCTTGGACTGGTATGAGAACTTGGGACTGAAAAATGTGCGCAAACATGAACAATCGCCGGAGGAACGCGCTCATTATTCCAAAGCTACTACTGATATCGAATATGAATTTCCATTTGGCTGGAAGGAGATTGAAGGGATTGCTAATCGGGGAGATTTTGACTTGAAAGCCCACGGTCAGGCCTCGGGCCAAGATTTTTCATATGCCGATGAAGAGACGAAAGATAAATTTATTCCTTATGTTATCGAACCGTCAGCTGGCGTTGACCGAATAATGCTTGCTGTTTTGTGTGATGCTTATTCAGAGGAAAAAGATCGAGTAGTACTCAAACTTCATCCCAGATTGGCGCCCTATAAAGCGGCGGTATTTCCACTTTTGAAAAATAAACCAGAACTTGTAGAAAAAGCAAAAAATATTTATGATAATCTTCGAAAAGAATTTATGGTTGATTGGGATGACCGGGGCAATATCGGAAAACGCTACTATAGTCAGGACGAGATCGGCACGCCGTTTTGCATCACGGTGGATTTCCAAACTCTTGAAGATAATACGGTGACTCTCCGCGACAGGGATACGATGAAGCAGAAACGTGTTGCTGTTGGTGAAATAGAAAATAATATACAAGGACTATAATTCTTTAAAATCTCGAATACAAATGGATTATGTCCTTGACAAAGACATTTTTTGGGTCCAGAATAACACTAATTCCATTCCAGAAGGGGGTGAGAAAAAGTGGCCCGTAACAAGCAGTTCAAGGTGACGGATGCTGACTTCAGGACTTCACGCTCCACGGAGTCGCCCAAGTACAACTGGTGCGTGGAAGTTGCTCGCAAGAGGAAGGGAGTTGCCGTACGGGACGGCAAGAACCGTACGCAGGGGACTCTGTTCTTCACGAACAA
Source organism: Minisyncoccota bacterium (assembly GCA_035637795.1). Lineage (GTDB taxonomy): Bacteria > Patescibacteriota > Minisyncoccia > 2-02-FULL-40-12 > GWA2-44-9 > DASPWL01. Next base: position 4,770 of record DASPWL010000048.1, read on the forward strand.
CGAGTGGCAAGCATTCGTCAACGGGGTGAAGAACGGTGAGTTCGACTCCGTCGGCCCGGTCGCCAAGCGGCTGAGACGGTAGACCCTTCGAGGGGGTGGCATCAAACACCACCCCCATTTTTTCTATGATATATATAATTCCAGGACTGGGAAGGAAAAAATATAACCTCCCAAAGCACATCAAATATCTCCGTCTTTCTATCGATGATGTTTTGAATTTACCTAAACTGCCTAAGGATTCTGTCCTTATAGGTTTTTCGGTAGGAGCCATAATCGCATATCTCATTGCTTTAAAATATCCGGTTAAGAAGCTTATACTTTGTTCTCCTTCCCCAATCATTGTAAAGTACAAAAGACCGAAGGCACAGATATATATTTTGAGCGGCAACAAGGAGATGCCTCAAATGCAAAAATACGCTGCAGGACTGACAAGAAAACTAAAAGGAACTCTTGTAAAAGTATCTTCTGGGCATAAATTATCGAGTGCCTATATCAAAGCTGTAGTAAATGTTACGGAACAAAGATAGACAGTTGGGCATGACAACAGATTGGAAAAAATTCGTAGAAGCTACTAAGGACAAAAAACCAAATGGTTATGTTGCGGATGCTGTCCGCATGTTTAAATTAAAAGAGGGAAGAGCCTTAGATATTGGCTGTGGGTCGGGGGTGGATTCTAAGTACCTTGGCCAATTGGGCTTTCAAGTTGTTGCTTTTGATAACGAACCCGAGAGCGTACGCATAGCACGAGAAATAACTGCCGGGTTATCTGTGACTGTTTCAGAACAGCGCATGGAAGATTTTAACTTCGATGAGGCTGGGTATGACATTATTGTTTCTTGGCGATCTATCCCGTTTGTTAAAAAATCTATTGCCAGGGAAATACTTTTAAAAATACAAAAGCATCTTCGTCCAAACGGTGTCTGTATAGTTGCGCTTTTTGGTCCCGAAGATGGATGGGCGAAAGATCGAAATGATATGTCATTTTTCACACTGGATGAGATAAAAGAACTCTGGCCGCAGATGGAACTTATACGTGTTTTTGAAGAACGTTCTGAGGGAAATCTAGTAACAGGAGGAACCAAATTCTTTCACCTGATCAATCTAATTGCTCGGAAGACAATTAGTTAAAAAGTAATCTTCGAAAAAAAAAGGAAAATTCGCGAATAGGTGAAATGTCACTTATTCACAGTCTTCCTTGAACTGCCGCTATCAGGGTGATAAGTTTAGATTCTTGTGACTAAAGGACTTGCCTTTTTTGTTTTATTAGCGGGAATTGTATACTTGGGTTTTTCCTGGGAACGCATATTTAATAGTCATTCTGACCCCGCTCAGATAGAAAATCCTTCATCTGATTCAGTTCAGGTTCAAATCAATGAAACTGGTTTTATTCCCGAAGAGATCGAGATTTCCAAAGGCACGCAAGTGGTATTTAAAAACACCGGCAGCCGGCCCCATTGGCCGGCTTCTAATTTTCATCCGACTCATACCCTCTATCCAGAAGGGGGCGGTTGTATCGGCAGCAAGTTGGATGCCTGCCGAGGATTGGCGCCTGGCGAAACTTTTGCCTTTACTTTCAATATTCCCGGTACCTGGCCGATGCACGATCATCTTTCCCCGGGATTAACAGCGATAATTAAAGTTACGGGAGAACCGGCATCAAAAAATTCAAAACCCAACCCTTTTATTCAGTTTTTTAAAAACTTGTTCCAAAAAAGAGATGCCAATGCCGCATTCATTCCCTCTGAAGATTTTAAAAATCTTTCCTATTCGGAGCAACTGGCTAAAATTAAAGAATATAGCAAAATAGACGGGTCCAAAGCTTGGGATTATTTAAAGCAAACTTTTTTTGTGAATGATCAGGTAATAGGGAATGTGCATGAGTTTGCTCATATTATCGGCAATGTAATCTATAAGCAACAGGGACTGAAAGGGATTGCTGTCTGTGATAATACATTTGCTTTTGGTTGTTACCATGGTGTAACTGAAGAGTTGCTTAAAGAAAAAGGCACCGCTGTCATTACGGAAGTTGAAAAGGAATGCCTAGTAATTTTCCCGCCTGAAAAATCCCAAAACTACACCGGCTGTATTCATGGCATGGGCCATGGACTACTCTCCTGGTTTGCCTATGATATTCCAAAAGCCCTTAAGGCCTGTGATGTACTGCAAAACCAATACCGCAATTATTGCTATGACGGGGTATTTATGGAAAATGCAGGCGAAGGCACCGGTACAGATAGGTTTTCTAAAGATGATCCTTGGCAATTCTGCCGCGGTTTAGACTCCCAATATCAATATAATTGTGCTCGGTATCAATCAGAAATTTTTTTGAGCCAGTTTAAAACCATAGATAAAATTGGCGAAGCTTGCGGTAAAGGGCCGACGCCAATTATGATAAAAATATGTTTTGAGAGTATCGGTTATTTTGCCGCTCAAAGAGCCCAAGGCCAGCCGGATTCCATTCGGCAGAGTTGCGCTATGATTGCCAATGAACCGGGGGAAAATACCTGCCTAATTGGTGCGGCGCGGGAAACCATATTTCAGGCCTATGCCAATTGGCAAAATGTTTCGAGTCAATTGTGCAGTGAGTTGGCAGGATCATGGCAGCAGGAATGCATAAAAAGTAATCTGGATACGGCGAGATCATATCAGCGGCTATGAAATCATTTATTCGCCAAAATTTTATAAGTTTAGTCTTGGCAATTTTGGTTGTCAGCTGGGCTGGCTGGTATGCTTCCCGGCCTCAAGCGGATTTTGCCATCGCCACCGCTCAAATTGATCAGGCAGCAATAAATGAGATGCAACAGCGTTGTCAGTCCGAGGTTCTTCAAAAAAATGGCTGGAGCAAGGAAACTTGCTATCCCAAAGAATTATCATCTGTAGCTTTTCATAAAAGTCCTGAATATGCTTTTAATCTTCTCTTTGCTTTGCAGAAAAGTGATCCGGAATTGTTGGGTTGTCATTTGATTGCCCATGGCATTGGTTCCGGAACATATAAACGGGATCCAACCGGTTGGCAAGCCAGTATTCGCAACATCAATCCCAGCTGCGGCTATGGCGCCGTCCACGGTATCCTAGAGGGCTATATGGGTAGTCAACCGGATCATTCTCTTACTAAAGAGATTATTCCCACTATCTGCGGGCCCAATCCGCGGGCAGACTGCAATCATATTATTGGTCACCTGACTCTGGTGGAAACAAAAGGCAGTGTTCCCGAAGCTTTGGACTTATGCAAGGTATTTCAAAACCAGCCTGCCCAGTACCGATTTTGCCTCACCGGCGTTTTTATGGAGTACCAAACAGCTTTAAATCTAGTGGAGCATGGCTATGCTTCTGAGTCCTGGCTTAACTGGCCGGCCCGGCTTCCCGAAATAGAGCATATGTGCCGCTCATATTCGGGGGATAAAGGTTTGGCCTGTTGGGAAGAAATTGTCCATGTGGCTCTGGTTAAATTTGACAATGATCCCAAGAAAATATTTGATTTTTGCAATACGTCCCAAATCTCTGAAGGAGCAAGGCGTTGCCGCCGCCATTCCCTAGGCATTATGGCCGCGGCTAAGAATTTTAATCTTGCGGAAATGAAATCTGCTTGCCAGATCTCACAGAAAGATGATCCTGATTTCGAGAATTTTTGCTATGGCGCTTTGGTTTCCAGTGCTCTGTCTACCGCTCCGCAATTGCTTGACCAGATGATTCCATTTTGCTCTTCGCTGGCCGCTAAGTTTCAGCCATTATGCCTTACGCAAATTGGCTATTCTTTATCTCCCGGTTCTGCCGAGCGTCAAAAGCTGAATGATATTTGTGCCACTCTATTGCCTAAAGTTCGCGGATACTGTTTGGGCACCCAACCTTTAACTCAGCAAGAAATCCCCCGCAATGACTGAT
>DASPWL010000049.1:0-2124 GCA_035637795.1 Minisyncoccota bacterium
TAATGTGGGTAATGGTAACTACGATCTGCCGCCTGAAACCGTGGCTACGGGGCAAATCAAAATATCATGAGACTTAAACTCTTCACTGACCGATTAGAAAAAGTACTGCAAAAGTTCGACCATTAGATATATCCAGTTTCATCCTGCGAAAATTCATCCACGATCCTGAATTTTCTTTTTTAAAGAACTAACAAATTTTTACTAACTGTTAAACAGAAAAGGAGAACCAAAACATGAAAACAATGAAATTGTTTATGGCAACGACTGCAGCCGTCGTGTTCACATTTTATGCTTGTCAGAAACAGGAATCAGATTTGCCAGGTTCCGGACAAGGTAGTACGTCTGCCAAATTAGCTAATGGAAAGATATCAGATAACGCGGAAGCCGCACATGTCCGGTGGGACATCATAAGCGTGGACATTCCCACTACTACTGTAAGCCCGGGCGGAGTGGCATATGCATCTGCTATCTCTGGAAATATTCCTTCCACCTTGAAAATCAAATTGACAGGTTCCGGAACCTTTGTAGCGCCTGGAAGCGGTGGAACATCCGGGGCTGTCACTGGCGGCGGGACGTGGGAAACTTTTTCAGGTGACGTGTCAACCGGAAGCGGCACCTACGAGGTGACAAAACTTGCGAGTTGGCAATTCGCCAATTTTCAACTTCCGGGATTAATTGACCTTATCGGCAACACAAACGAGAGGTCCAACGGGACTGCGGTTCTGCTGATAGAATACTCAGACGGGAGTCAGGGTACCCTCGGCATCGGCTGCCATGGGCCAGGCGCACCAGACGGAATCGAAGAAGGAGTTATTGCGACGAAGGGCTATGTTACTTATTGGACCGGCGAAGTGCCGACAGCCACTGAGGATAAGAACCGCACTGTTTTCCACGTTAGTCAATAGTCTAAACGAGACAACATCGTAATAATAATCATTCAGATACTTTGAATTACTTTTTGCTTTGCAACTGTCTTATATCGATACATTAATATATAAAATATATAAAAAGGAGAAAAAACATGAAAACAAACATTCAAAAAAAAGCCGTCTTAATTGCACTTTCAGTATTAACTATTCTTGCTTTTGCACTTACATCGTGTAAAAAAGAACAAGTAACAAATTCAACAAAGGGTTCACAGCTTCACAACAATTTATCATTAGCGGATGTTCAAAATGTAATTAGTAGTCAAAAAGTTTCCCAGGTAGATTACGTGTATTTACTAGGTGAAGAGCCCTTAGAAGGTCCGGACAAAACAGTAGCACCGAATGGAGACACAATTATTATAGCAGGTTCAGGCACATTAAGCATCCATGCGAAATCAGCAACGGGTAATGGATGGTTTCAGCATGTTACATCTACTGGAACTCTACTTGCAAGCGGAACATGGGAAGCACTTGAACTCATTAGTTTCAAATCTTTCGGAACTCCTGGAGCTCCATTTCCTCCAGAGTTTGAAGGAGGTTTGGCACTTATTCGTATCCATCTTTCACCTGATGCAGGAGGGGCTGGGTTTGATGCTATTCTTAAGGTATATTGTGTTATAGCTGGTGTAGCTCCTCCAGGATTTGACGAAGGTATAAGACTTGTCATTCAAGACGTAATCAACTTTAATAAACAAGCAGGGGGGCAAACACTTTTTATCCGGCAATAAGTTTTAAAAGTGAATTTTTTAAGGTATCCTATGGGAATGTTAGAGTTATAATCCGGCTCTTGTGTCATAGGGTACCTTAATTTTTGCCATTTGGCTATTTTGTAAAATATAATGATAATTCCACTATACAGCACATATGTTCTGTATCGTTTAATAAGGTTCTATCTCCTTATACTTTTATCTTGTAACTGTAATTGATTTATGTATGATGAAAAATGTATTTAAAAAGCTAATACCCTTGATCAGCTTATCAATCATAATTGAAATTGGATGTCGTAAAGAAGATGAAATCATGCCGCACCAAAATGCAAAAGTTTATCCTTCCTAAGCACAAAATGGTGCAGGAAGATTTGATTCATATGGGCTCAATCCTGGTATAATCTTATGATGAAATTGATTGTAGAAACACCTGGTCATACCCCACCAATTGCAGCCCGCAGTTTTGCATATACTGGTGTGACACTTTATGA
>DASPWL010000050.1:0-4001 GCA_035637795.1 Minisyncoccota bacterium
CAAATCAAATTTTTTATAAGTCACCAGCCGACCCACCATCAGAAAGTAATCATCCACCCAGCTGGCAATTGAAAATCTTTCGATATCGATAGGCGGATAAATAACTTGGGCATTCCGGCCGTAATACTTTAGAATTCGTTCTTTAACAAAGTTGGAAATGCCGATTATTTTATCTGACCGCAGTGAAGCCCCCCGGTCCCATATTCGCAAATAAGAAAGAAATGGCGGAACAATCTTTTTAATAAAAGAGGAATATTGAAATTCCTGAACATATTTATGGCTGTCATCCCAAAGGTAACGCGGCGGGGTAAGGCAATAGCAGACGTGATTCGTGTCCGGTTTAGTAATGATGCCTTTGGCAAAAGAATGAGAAATTGAAAATACAACATCAAATGCAGACAGATCGAACTGCTCCACGGCCAATGGCATCAAAAATGAGAGGGCATGATGATAACGCCGGCTGCCGGGAAGATTTTGAAGGAATGAGGTACGGATTTCCCTTCGTTCAAACACGCCTCGGGTCGCTTGAGGATCATATAAAACCGTATAAATCGGTGCTCGGGGAAACATTTCGCAGAGCACCTGTAATACCCGTTCAGCCCCTCCATACTGATTAAGGTAGTCATGGATAAGGGCAATTTTCATACTGCAGAACGATCAGAAAATATTTTATAAACTGTTTTGCCGATAATTTTTAAGTCCATCCACAACGACCAATTCTCAATGTAAAATGAGTCGAGAGTAACTTCTTCCTCAAATGGAAGATTCGAGCTTCCTGATATCTGGGCTAGACCAGTAGCGCCGGCATCAATGGCTAAAACTTTTTTATGATGCTTATGATAGCGGGAAATCTCATCCGGTTGATGTGGCCGCGGCCCCACCAAGCTGATATCGCCTTTCAAAACATTCCAAAACTGGGGCATCTCATCAAAACGAAACTTGCGTAAAATTCTGCCTACTTTGGTAATCCGGGGATCATTTGCCATTTTAAATAACGGCCCATCATTGCGCTCATTAAGAGCCGCGAGAGCCGGCTTTAATTCTTCGGCATTAGGCACCATAGAACGAAATTTATAAAGACTGAATTCCTTATTCTTGCTGACCCGACGCAGTTTCACAAATATGGGACCTGGCCTCTCCCAACGAATTGCCAAAGCGCAAAGAGCAAAGATCGGAGAAAGAAAAACTAAAGCCATCAATGCGAAAGTCATATCTAAAATCCTCTTGGCAACTCTGCCCCAGCCATCTAGCGAAGTCCGTTTTAATTCAATCAAGGGAACGTTATGGATGACATCGATGTCAAAATGCTTGGTGAGTGTTTGATAGACGTTGGGTACAAATTTAAAAATAATGTGGTTTTCATTGCATAGCTCAATCAACTCGGTAATCTTATCCTCGCTAACATTCGGATTGCCCAGGATAACTTCGTCTATACCCGGATTACCAATTGCGTTCGCTATTTCGGCGATTACGGGACTATCCAGATGCTTAACCAGCCGATATCCGAAAAAAGGATTGTTAACAATCTCATACATCAACTTTTTAGTAGTAGGATCGTCGCCAACTACCAAAAGCCGGTGAATGCCAAAATTATATTTAGCCACAGTTTGATTTTGAATAAAACGGACTAAAATCCGCCCCAATAACACAAAAAGCACTGCAAAAAACCAGCCGCCTAGTACCAGGAATCTTGAATTAAATAATTCCTGGCGCAAGAAGATATAAATAATGATGGCCATAATGCCGGCAGCCGAAGCCACAAAAATTTTGGCAAATTCTTCACCCGGACGCATTCGCTGCTTCATTGAATAAAGACCTGAAAGAGTAAAAAATAAAATAAAAATAACTGAAACGGCCACAACTAAATATAGATACTTTAAAAGCGGCAAATTAAATTCAAATAGAACCGGGCGATAAACATCTAAAATTTTTGTACGAAGAATATAAGTAGTTATGCCGGCAATAATCAGCATGACAAAATCAACCGGCAAGCGGGCTACATTAAAATAGAAATCTGCTTTTTTCACGCCGTGAAATTACCACAAAAATACTATTTTAACAACTTAAAACCGCCCTTGTAGGGCGGAGTTAAGGCAACCAATAAGCCGAGTTCTGTCTATTGCGAGATAATCATTTATCTAGGACCAACATTGCTGCTGGCCTCAAGCGGTCTAACTTTTCGAACCTCGCCCTTGCGGGCGGGAACGCTGACCTTGCACCCGGGTAAGGATTTAGCCGTTTCACCTCCAATCTTTAACCCTTGATTGGAGCTAAGCTCTTTCCTGATAATTCAAGAAATTAGGGTTGGCTCTCCGCGATTCTTTCGAATCGGGACGTCTCTGCTCGCACCTCTCACATTACTGTGGACGGGCGTTACCCGCTACCTTATTACCAGTAAACCTGGTGAGTGCTCGGACTTTCCTCCCAGCCCTCTATGCCTGTCGAAAACCTGATTCAGTAATATTCAACAAGCTTAGAGGGCTGGGCGACTATCTAGGTTGCAAGAATTTAAGTATATCAAATTTAAACCACTTAGGCAAGCAACTATAAAAGCTTGTTTTCCTCGCGGTCTAAAGCATAGTTGACCATTCGATCTGCTTCCTTATTTTCTTCGCGCAGTACGTGCGCAAAATCAATTTTGTCAAAATCCATTCTAAGATTCCACAGCTCCATAAATAATTCCTGGATGCCTTCTTCCTTTACCTTATATTCACTGTTCATCTGGCGAACCAGCAATTCACTGTCAGCATTTACGCGGACCGTGCTTTGAGCGGCTTTGTCTTTGCCGATAAGCTGTTTGAGTTTCCGAAGACCAAAAATAACTGCCTTATATTCAGCAACATTATTAGTAGCCACACCGATAAATTCGCCATATTCTTTTTTCCCGATATCCTCACCTTTAATTATTACCCCAATCGCCGCTGGTCCGGGATTCCCTCTAGCGCCCCCATCAGTAAATATCAAATAATTATTAGCCATAATAGTTTAATACTTCTAGTCCGGGTAGTCTTTCACCGGCCAAAAAGGAAAGCATTGCTCCGCCGCCAGTGGAAACAAAGTTAAACTTATCAAGAAGATCCAATCGGTGAATGGCTGCTATTGTATCACCTCCGCCCACTACCCTCAAGGCAGATGAATCAACGATTGTTTGGGCAATTGCTTGGGTCCCTTGGGCAAACCGGCTATCTTCCGCTACACCCATCGGACCATTCCAAATAATAATTTTAGCTGTTTGGATAAGTTCCAGGAATCGTTGAATGGAATTATCACCAATATCGAGATATTTGTCTCCCTCAATAATAAAGTCGGTGGGTAAAATCAACTTTTCACTTGCTAAATCAAGTCCCTGCAATAAAACATCAGCATCAGGATCCACCACCGAACTGCCAATATCTTCTCCTTTCGCCAACAAAATGTCATTGGCAATAACACCGCCAATTAAGATAACTTCCGCCTTAGTAATAAAATTCTGGATAACTGGGATCTTGGTTGATGCTTTAGCGCCGCCTAAGATAATTATCTTTCCGTCGGACGGCGCATCCATTACTTTTTGCAGTTCCGTAACTTCTTTTTGAATCAGAAAACCAGCATAGGCAGGGAGAAATTGGGCAATTGCTGCCACTGAAGCGTGTTTGCGATGGCAAACAGCAAAAGCATTATTGACATAGAAGTCAAAACCATTAGCCAGTATACCGGCAAAATCACCAGCATTTTCCTGTTCTCCAGACCAAAGACGAACATTATCAAGCAAGGCCAACTGATGATCGTCATCGCTCTCAAATAATTTTGGTATATCTTCAATTTGTTCAACAAAAAAAATGCGCCGCCCTAAAATTTCTTCTAATTGCGGGAGTAAGTTTCGAAATGAATCTACAGCCGAGATGTGAGCAATCATCATGATATGAACTTTATGTTCCAGCAGAAAATCGATGGTCTCTTTTTGCTTTTGGATTCGAAATAGCTCTTGAATTTTGCCGGCTACAACCGGCACATCAAAATCA
>DASPWL010000051.1:0-11638 GCA_035637795.1 Minisyncoccota bacterium
TATTTAAAAATCAAGACGGCGCTTTTAGCGCCGTCTTGATTTTGTGTAGTTCCCATGGTATTATGATCGAACTTTCTTATGTCTAAAGCGCAGGAAAAATTAGAACTCAAGGCCGAAAAACGAGAGATCTTAGGCGCTCGAGTACGGCATTTGCGAAAATCTGGCTTTATCCCGGCGGTTTTGTATGGCAAAGGCCTGGCCTCAATTCCTTTGCAGATTCCCAATAAAGATTTTTTTAAGACGTTTCATGTAGCCGGAGAATCGACTCTGGTATATATAAATGTTGATGGCCAGAGTTTTCCCACTATTATTCATGATGTGGCTCGCGATCCGCTTACCGATGATGTGATTCATGCCGATTTCTATAAAGTCCGGCTGGATGAAAAAATTAAGACCAAGGTGCCGGTTATATTTGATGGGGTTTCACCGGCTGTCCAAGATAAGCAAGGCATCTTTGTCCGCAATGTGAATGAATTGGAAGTGGAAGCATTTCCCCAGGATTTGCCCCACGAAGTTAAAATTGATATCTCCACGCTGGTGAATTTTGGCGACCAGGTTCAAGTAAAAAATATTGACTTAGGTGACAAGGTAAAAATTATAGCCGAACCAGAAGAAATTGTGGCCACGGTTCAGGAACCTTTGTCAGAAGAGGAACTCAAGAAGATGCTTGAAGTCCAGGCGCCGGCAGTTGAGGAAGTTGAAGTTATTGAAAAAGAGAAAGCTGTTCCTGAAGAGGAATTGCCAGAAACTCCGGCTGGTCCAGCTCCGGTTGCTGGCGCTGAAAAGAAACCAGCTGAAAAACCGGCAACTGAAGCTAAACCGCCAGCCAAGAAGTAATCATTCCTGGGCGTTTTAATATGTTCTGGTAATAAATGAGATCCCTACAAGCCCCAATCCAGCTGTGCCTAGTGCTAAACCCTCAACAAGCTCGATATAATTGTTGGTTTTATATCCAAGTAACAATAGAATTATTCCGGTAAAGATTAATATAAAACCAGTGATGCGGTTTCTCTTTACTATTTTTTTTCTGATTATATTTAATTCATCATTCATCTTGTTCAGCTCTCTTTTCTAGGGTACTGTTTTGAAGTTTTTCAAAGATGGGATCAAGGTTGCCGGCCATGATTTTGTCTATATTGCCCCAACTTTTTTTGATACGGTGATCGGTGATGCGGTCTTGCGGGAAATTATAAGTGCGGATTTTTTCCGAACGGTCGCCGGTGCCGATTTGTTTTCGGCGCTCTTCGGTGATACTGCCAGTTGCTTCCTCGCGCTTGATTTCCATGAGCTTGGCCCGCAGAATTTCCATCGCTTTTTCGCGGTTGCCGTGCTGACTGCGCTCCTGGCGGCAGGAAACAACAATTCCTGTGGGTTTGTGGAGGACGCGAACAGCCGTCTCTACCTTATTGACATTTTGGCCGCCCGGGCCGCCGGCCCGGGAAAAACTTACTTCTATATCATCAGGGCGGATTTCAATTTCTTTTTCGGTCACTTTGGGTAAAACGGCCACGGTAGCAGTAGAAGTATGAACCCGGCCTGATTTTTCGGTTTTGGGCACGCGTTGGACTCGATGAACGCCGGATTCATTTTTCATCTTTTCAAAGGCGCCTGGACCTTTGAGTTCGAACACAACCGAGCGGTAACCGCCTAGATCATTCATATTTGAATCCACTACTTCAAAACCCCAGCTCTTGGCTTGGGCATATTTTTTGTACATTTGGTATAGGTCACTGGCAAAAATTCCGGCTTCCTGCCCGCCGGCGCCGGCCCGGATTTCAACAATAGCTTCGTTAGAATTTGGACTGGCGGAAGCCTGCGATTTGGCAGGAGATTGGTAAGACTGATATTCGTAGCTCATACAGTACTTTAGGATTTCTTTAGTTTCTTCGCGGAAGATGATTTTTTAGCTGATTTTTCGAGTCGCTTTTTGAATCTTTCAACGCGGCCGGCAGTATCCAAGATCTTCTCCTGACCGGTATAGAAAGGGTGGCACTTTGAGCAAATAGCTACTTCTAATTCCGGCTTGGTAGAGCCGGTAGTCCATTTGTTGCCGCAGGCGCATTTTACCTTGGCCTCAGGGTAATATTGAGGGTGAATACTTTCTTGCATATTAATAATGCATAATATCAGGAATTCCGCATTTTGTCTATATAAATTGACTAAATGCCGCAATTTATATATGATAAGCAATTGTTATGAACGAATTGCCAGAGGTACTCATTCCTTATGAAGATATGCTCAAAGCTGGCATGCATTTCGGCCGGAAAAAGGCAGTTTTTAATCCCGCTATGCAGCAGTATGTTTTTACCGTCCGGGATGGCATTTGCATTATTGATCTTATAAAAACCCAGGAAAAACTCCAAGCCGCTGTTGATTTTTTGAAAAAATCCCTGGAAGAGGGGAAATTAATTTTATTTGTTGCCCCCACCAAACAGTCTCAGGAAAGCACAAAAAAGCTGGCTGAATCACTGGGAATGCCTTATGTAATAGAACGCTGGCTGGGCGGCACACTTACAAATTTCAAGCTTATTAATTCGCGGGTAAAGCGGATGGAAGAGCTTGAGCGCCAGAAGGTGGCCGGTGAGTTGGAAAAATATACCAAAAAAGAGCGTTTGATGTTTGAGAAAGAATTAGAAAAGATGAATGTGCGCTTCGGCGGCCTTCGTAAGTTAAGTAAAATGCCTGATGTTATGTTCGTTTCTTCGGTTAAGGAAGGCAAATTGTCTGTTGCCGAAGCCAAAAGAATGGGCGTAAAACTGGTAGGCATAGTCAATACTGATGCTAATCCGAGTAATGTTGATTATCCCATTCCGGCCAATGAACGCTCGAAAGTTTCGGTTGACCTTATTTTGGATGTTTTAGCGCGCGAGCTGGTTCGGTAAAACAGGCTACATAAGCATAATAGACATAACAGGAAAACCATTTTCGACACCGCCATATTAATTATTCATTAATGTTCCCACTGCCTACCCGAGTGTCTCAAATGGTTTCCCTGTTATAAATTATGTCAGAATATCCCACTGGAAAAATTAAAAAACTCCGTGATGAGACAGGCCTTTCTTTTAATGAGATAAAAAAGGCGCTTGATGAAGCCGGCGGTGATGAAATTAAAGCCATGGAAGCCCTGAAGGCCTATGGTGCTTCGGCAGCTGCCAAGCGCTCTGGACGCGAAGTAAAAGAAGGAATTATTGAATCATACGTTCATACCACCAAAAAAGTAGGGTCAATGGTGGAGCTTTTATGTGAGACGGATTTTGTAGCCCGCAATGGCGAATTTCAGCAATTGGCTAAAGATTTGGCGATGCATATTGTTGCTATGAGGCCGGCTGACAATGCTGAATTATTAGCCCAGCCATTTGTGAAAGAGCCGGAAATAACTATTCGAGATCTCATTGCCCGACACGTGGCAAAGATCGGTGAAAATATCCAAGTAGGACGGTTTTCTCTTTTTGAGATTTGATCTAATTGAGCATGTACTATCTTATCATCCCTGCATCAATCATTGCTATTTCTCTCATCGCTATTTTTATCATTGTTTTGAGGAAGATGCCCTACCTGAAGAAATTGACCCTAGATGCTCATCCGCTGGGGGAAAGTCTGTGGCACGATATGTTTCCGGAAGTAGTAAGCGGGTATCGAAAGCTTCATCTGCACGATTTAAGGGAAGTTTCACTGGGAGAAATAGAGAAATTGCTTCGGAAGATTCGTCTGATGTTTTCGCGTATTGACCGGGTTTCGACAACTCTTATTCGCCGGGTTCGCAAAGAGCATATTGAATCTGTCATTGAAAACGGTGAGACCGAATCAGTAAAGCCAAATAACCAGCCTCCCAATATTGCAGAAATTTATCTTCAACCCAAGAGTGACCGTGAGCTTATGGAGAGCTTGCGGCTTGAGGAACAGCATCTGATTATAGAAATTGCAAAAAACCCGAAGAATTCGGAATTGTATGTTCAATTGGGAGATATTTATATGAAGATGCAGAATTTCTCTGATGCTAAGGAATCATTTGAGGCGGCTCTTAACCTTAAACCTGAAGATAAAAACCTCAAAAAAAAGATTTCTTCAGCTTTGGAAAAGCTCAATATGCCTAGAGTTTAAAGTAAGCCCCCGTTATGAGCGGGGGCCGTTGCTTTGGGTGACTAAAGATGGTGGCAGAAGTCGGGGTAGTTGAGGCAGCTGGTTCTTTTTGTTTTCCTTCTCCTCTTCTTCATCGGGGAACTCCACGGCGATGAATTTATCTTTGATCTTGAAGCGGAGTTTGCCGGCAGCAATGGGCGATACTATGATCACTCTTTTCTGGCCCTGGATAATTCCAACTGGATCGTCTTCTTTGGGTATGACTGAATCCAGGGCACTGTCGTAGACCAAATAGATTCTGCCATCCATTACTTTCCAGGCCCCATCGCTCTTAAGTTTTGCCCGATCTTGGCTGGAAAGAAATTCGCGGAGCTCCTTGCCCTCCAGTACTAAGAGTTTTGTGCTGCGGTACTGTTTTGGCACTAGCAGTTCCACTGTAATGTTGAAGAGCTTGGTGCTTTCCCATTGGCGCACGATGAGATTTACCCTGAAGGCGCCGTTTTCCTGGTGGATTGCACTGCCGAAGAAAAGAGGTTCGAAAACTTCATCTGCCTCGGAGACATTTGAGATGGCAAACAAAACAGCAGCCAGAACGAATGCCCATTCTTTCCTCATGACTTTCTCCTTTCCCAAGTTCGCAAGGGAAAATTACTTAGCAGAATTTAAACTTAAAATTATTCTATGTCAAATATTGGTTTGGAGAACGAAGGCGGAGACGAGGGATTCTGCTTCGACTCTCGCCTTGCCGTCGCTCGCCTCGGTCTAGCCATCACCTCGCGGCAACATCACCTGATGTTGCATCGCTCCGGTGTTCGAATCCTTTCGCTTCCACTCAATAGTTAATTTTATAAATACCAAATGGCATTTCTAAAATTAATTGCGGGGGCGAGAGGATTCGAACCTCTGTACCTGGTTTTGGAGACCAGAGTCCTGCCGTTGAACGACGCCCCCAAGATAGGGGATTAACTCTCAGAAACATTTTCGCATACAAAACAAAAAATCGGAAGGCACTTCCGATTTTTTGTTAACCTGTCATCTTGGTTTCTTTATGGACTGTGCGCTTCTTACACCATCGGCAGAACTTTTGAAACTCTAGTTTTCGCTCTACTTTTTTCTTATTCTTTGAGGTGTAATAATTTACCCGCTTGCAGACTGAACATTTCAATCTCAATAAATTGTCCTGCGGCATATAAATAGAATATCATGAAATTGAAATTAAATCAAATTGAGCCGTTGGCCGGAATTGAACCGGCGACCTACTCCTTACCATGGAGTTGCCCCGCCTGCCAAATGTCTGGAGCCGACGGTGAGAATTGAACTCACGACCTACTCCTTACCATGGAGTTGCTCTACCTCTGAGCTACGTCGGCATAAGGCGACTGGCGGGCAGGTCTACCAGCTGAGCTACAACGGCATTATTTTCTTTTCTTCCCATACTTAAAAAATTCCACTTGCCGCAATCGCTCTAATGCTTCTTTCTTGGTACGATAGTGTCCAAAACTTCTTCCAGTCGTCTTAGACAATACGTACCAGTAACTTCCTTTCTTTTTAATCATATTTCAGGATTATGTGGGGGCGGTAGGATTTGCACCTACGTAGGCCAATGGCCGCTTGATTTACAGTCAAGTGCGTTTGACTACTCCGCCACACCCCCGAGCCAGCAGAGGGATTTGAACCCCCGACCTACTGTTTACAAAACAGTTGCTCTACCACTGAGCTATGCTGGCACCCTTCTAGAATAACATCAATACATTATACAGGAAAAGTCTCTAAAAGAAAAGATTAAAAAAGAAGACCTTGAACAAATAAGGTCTTCTTTTTTGCATTCAATTTTTAATACACATCTATTTTTAGTTTTCTACTTTTCTCCTGACTTTGCTCGATTTCTTTCAGCAGGGATTCAACATCTTCTACTTTATACATGCGATAGTTATTCACAGGGTTGCGGTAGGCGAGAAGCTTTCCTCGCTGATCCCAGTTGCGAATCGTCAAGGGGGTTACTCCCATCAGCTTGGCTACTTCTCGTACACTAAGAAATTTTTTTGGCATTGGAAATTTTGAAATTAATTCAGGTAAATTATTGGGGTAACATTCATAAAAACTAACGATAATTTTATTGGATGAATTCTATATATCTATAAATCCTACTTTATATATTTTTATAGAGGTTTATATCAATTCTATATTTACTAGTTCCTTTGGTCAATGTTGATAAGCGACTTATTTCAAAACAACAGAGTTAGTAAGAGAAAATGCGGATAAATCATTTTGAGGCAATTTTAGTGATTGATTTATCCACATTTTTTGAGTCTCACGTGTTAAACTTCTCATATGTATTTCATCCAAAATTATGGCGAAAATAAAAGAGAATTTTACATCCGATATGGTATCGGATACGTTAAAAATTTGCAAAATTTTTTTCAAAATAAAACGCCGAAGTCCCGGCGGACAACCGGGACTTCGGGGAATGCACAGTCCATCGTTTGTTGTGTAGAGAAACAAATTCAGGACTTAATAAATTTTATCTTAAAAAACATAATTTTTCAAGTGAAAATTCAAGGTGAACGGTTTTAAAATCTGAAATGTCCGATCAAAACGAAAAAGAAAAAAATAATTTGAGTGAAAATTACATTTCGATGCTTGAAGCATCGAAATTGTGTTTATATTCACAAGAATATCTCAGCTTGCTGGCTAGACGCGGCAGGATTTTTGCTAAAAAGATTGGACGCAACTGGTACACAACAAAAGAAGCACTCAATGATTATCTTTCCAAGCAAAGTATTGTTGTTTCAATACCAAGAAATATTTTTCAGTCTGGAGAGCTTCCAATTTTAAAATCAGAAAGATTTGGTAAATCTATTTTAATTGCTCAAAGTCCAATTTCTAACATCCAAGAGCCTGAAAAAAAAATAGAACAGCAACTTGAGCCACCACCATCATCGCAAGTTTCTCCTCTGCCGCAAATTTCTCCTGAACCTATCCAATCTTCGCCTCCAATTGTGTCGGATGGGAAGATTGATGAGTTGGTAAAAGAACTGCGCCAGATTTTTCAAGAACAACGCCAGTTTGATTATACAATTTTACAAGGGTTAAATCGTTTGAATCAGCAAGTTTCCGAACCTGTCATCTCGCCTTCTATTGGATTACTTCATTCCCGCCGCCGCTTAATAATGATTGTTATTGGTGTAGTCGTTCTGCTTTTTCTATATGTAGTCCAAAAAACAGCGTACGGATTTATTGTGAGAGAGCTCAATGGTTTGAGTACTGGCAAGTTTGATTGGCTGGCCATTGCCCGGCGCAAAGGTTTTGATACTGGATTGGCTCCATCACCGACTCCTCCATCTACTGATTCAGGATCTCCGGTTTCGTCACCTTCGACAACTCCTTCTGAGAATGCTTCTAGTTCGGCTGAAACCATTGTTTCACCGACTCCAACTCCTACTTCTAGTCCGGTACCGATTCCCATCGAGTCTCCAACACCGTCTCCATCAGAGTCACCTGTCTATACTTCGACTCCCAGTGAGTCATCGATACCATCTCCTTCTTCAAATGAATCTTCAGTGCCATCTCCTTCGGAATCACCCCTTCCTATCCCAACTCTCTAGGTGTGGATAAATAGGTATTTCCTAACTATTAAAAAAGATATAATTGAAATAACAATTGTATTAATTTATTGTCGCTGTTAATAGTTGTGCATGAAAGCGGATGGACTTGCTCGTAAGGTAAGACTCCGGGAATGCAGCATGCACATTCAGTTATCGGGCGATTCTTCGCATGCAATTTTTGAAGGCGGAACCTCGTGAGGGTTCAAGGAGTGTGGTCTTGGAAGAAGCAGAATTAACTTCTTCAGCTAGGAGCAGTAAGAAAAATATCTATAATTTGGTGGTGCAGGTGTTACTTATTACTGGGGCTTTTCTGACGCCCCTTTTCTTTTTGCCGGCTGGCACCAGTATTTTGGAACTCAATAAGCAAATACTTCTGGTAGTGCTTGCAGGAGTAAGTTTAGTTGTTTGGCTTTTGGGAGTAGTTGTGACTGGCAAAATTTCTGTCCGATCAAATGTAGTTGATAGAGGAATTGCCGGACTTTTGCTGGCAACTGTTGTAGTCACTGTGTTTTCCTTGTCCCAGCATAAAAGCCTGTTCGGGGCTAGTGCTAGTTTGAGTGAATCACTAGTAACGATTCTGGCTTTGACTATATTTTACTTCTTGGCTGTAAATATATTTGATGATGGCGGGCGAGTATTGCGAATTGTCCTCACTGTCTCACTGATTGCTGCTTTAACATTCGGATTATTGCAGATTTTTACGGTTTATCTCCTTAAGCTGCCATTTACACATTCCCGGGCTTTCAACACGGTCGGCTCATTAAATGTTTTGGGCCTGATTGCCGCAGTTGGCTTGCCACTGTTCATAAAGTCAAAGATACTTATTCGCAATAATCTCTATCTTGATGTTTCAAAGTTGGGAATAGTACTGGCCCTACTGGTATTGACGATTCTTAATTGGTGGGTGTTGTGGGTTATAACTATTGCTGGAATGGTCGTTATGATTGCGCTTGATAGCTTGGCTATGGCCGGAAAAAAGCTATTCAATGCTTCAAAGTTTATTTTGCCTATGGCCATTATTGTGTTTGGTGTTTTTCTGTTAATTATTAATTTCAATTTACGCATCGTTAAAGGCCAGTTGCCGATTGAAGTTGCTCCCTCATTTAGTTTGTCAACAGATATCATAAAATCAGTATTGAACGAGCGCTTGATTACAGGTTATGGTCCGGAAAATTTTTCAATTGCATTTGATAAGTTTGGAGCGAGGAAATTAGCTAATACAACTCTTTCAAGCTTGAAATTTTATGATAGCACGTCACAAATCCAGAACTTTATTATCCATGGCGGATTGGTAATGGTTCTTGCCCTCCTGTTTTTCTTCTGGACCGTAGGCCAATCGATGTATAAAATCTGGCATGATCGGGAAAATAAAGCGAGCCCATTCTTATCGGGCATTCTTTCTTTGACCGCGGCAATTTTAGTGGCCATGTTCCTTTATCCATTTAATATTACTTTGATGTTCTTGCTTTATGTCGCCATGGCATTATTGGTGCTTGCCTTTTGGGGACACAACAAGCATGTTTGGGAGATTGAAGAGAAGCCGATGATTTCTCTGGCTTCTTCACTTGGATTTATTGCCGGCCTAATTTTGGTACTGGCTGGTTCCTATTTTGTCACTGCTCAATATTTGTCTGATGTAACTTTTGCCAAAGCTTCAAGTGAACCAAATACCGATAAGGCAGTAGCAATGTATGTGCAGGCAATTAATTGGAATAATAAAGATGATCGGTATTATCGTTCATCATCGCAGGCAGCACTGGGATTGCTTACCAATGAAATCAATAAGGGTAATCGAAATGATCCTCAGCGCCCAAGCCGAATCCAAAACTTTATAGCTTCATCAATTGATTTGGCCAAGCGAGGCACAGTTACTGAACCGCTTGAGCCCAATAATTGGATTAATTTAGGCTCAGTGTATCAAAGTTTAATTGGATTAGTTGATGGTATTGATCGGTTGGCGGAAGATTCATATCTGAAAGCAGCTCAATTGCGTCCCGGTGACTCTTCTATTTATAATCAGATTGGTTCCATGTATCTGGCGAGGTCTGACCTGATGCGGCAGTTGGCTCGCCAAGCAGGAGCCAACGGCGGCCGATTTATAGGTGAATCGGTTGCTTCGCTGGATAAAGCAGAAAAATACTTTAAACAAGCAATCAATATATCCAATAATTATGGCTTGGCGATATATAATCTGGGAGCAGTCTATGACCGGCAGGGAAAGGTCAACGATGCTATTAGTCAGCTGGAACGGATTATTCCTTATAATGCTAATCAACCTAATCTTCTTTTCGAGCTTGGCCTACTTTACTATCGAGCAGGACGCAAAGACGATGCCTTGACGGCGCTTGAACGGGCAGTTGAGCTATCATCAAATTTTGCCAATGCTCGCTGGTATCTGGGACTTATCTATGAGGAGCGGGGAGACCTCCAGTCAGCCATTGCTCAAATGCAGAAAATTTTGGAAACTAACAAGGATAATTCCACGGTTTTACAGAAGATTGATGATTTGAAAAAAGGTTTGACTAAAATTCCGCCCCAGAAAGTAACTGACCAAAAACCATTGGAATAAGACCTAGCCGCTAGATGAATTTTGACTTTAGATTCAATCAATTGAATCGCGAGCGAGCAACCGCCATAATCACGGCGGTTGCTTTGGCCTTAGTCGGAATTTTTTTGCTGCTTCTTATTCTTCCGGCTGATTTTGGCCGGCATGACAAAATTGGAGTCACAATTGAAGCTGGCCAGGGGTTGCGAGCGATTGCTAATGAGCTTAAATCTAAAGATATAATTCGGAGCAAGTATGTGTTTATGCTGTATGTGTTGGCCATGGGTCAAGATGGCAATTTAAAAGCCGGAACATATCTTATCTCGCCTGATCAAAATATTCCCCAAGTGGCTTATATTATCAGCCAGGGATTATCAGTATCAAATGATATTACGGTGGTTATTCCCGAAGGCTACAATATTTGGGAAATTGACCAACGCTTACAAGATGTTGGCCTGAATAGCAACCATGAATTTGCCAGAAAATATTATCTGCATGATGGTTATTTCTTCCCCGATACCTATCGGTTTAAGAAAGGGACATCTTTAGAAGAAATTGCCCAGAAAATGGAGAGTAATTTTGTAGCCAAATATGGAATTCCCAGCAGCCAAATTAGGATTATGGCTTCCATGCTTGAGAAAGAAGCTAGAACCAAAGAAGACTCCGAACTTATTGCCGGCATTATCCTAAGGCGCATTCATTTAGGCATGACTCTCCAGATAGATGCTACGGTGGCATACGGCTGGTGTGTTGACCGTTTTGTTCAGAAAAATTTTTCTATTTCCTGTGATGTGACTCAAGCGCCAATTGCGTTTGAAATAAAAAAGGATGGCGTGTTTAATACTTATATTAGAACCGGCTTTCCGCCTCGCCCGATTTCTAACCCTGGGAAAGTAGCGCTTGATGCGGCCAAGCATCCCAAGGTAAGCGACTATCTCTATTATTTGTCTACGCGTGATGGCAAAATTATTTATGCCAAAACAGCGTCAGAACAAGAAGCAAATCGGAGAAAATACCTGGGACTTTGATCAGGTTGACTTTTCCCCATAGTTTTATAGAATATTAACCATAACCGTAGACAGGGCATTAATCGCCCCGAGGTACATCTCTAGAAAGGTCGATTGTACTGGTTTGCTGCGGTGAAAACGCAGTTTTATTTTATGAATCCCGAACGAAGTAGCCCTAGCCTGCCTGCCGGCAGGCAAGCGGGTTAAACGCACGGGATATTGTATATAAATAACAGTAGTTTCTACGCTTGTAACTTTAGGTATAATACTGCGCAGCAGCTACTTCGTTCGGGATGAAATCAAAGACAAAGAAGAGAGAAGAGCTTCAGAAGTTGGAACAAAAATTGCCAAAATCGGAAATAGTCATTTTTACGACTTTTTCCCGGGCGGGAGAGAAAGGT
>DASPWL010000052.1:0-9467 GCA_035637795.1 Minisyncoccota bacterium
CGGGCGGGAGAGAAAGGTTTAAGCGTAGCTCAAATGCAGGAGCTTAAGCGAACCTTGCGAGCAATGAAGACTGATTATGTGATTACCAAGAAAAATTTGGTAAATATTGCTGTTAAAGATCTTAAATATGATGGGGTGGATGTGCATGGAATGAATGGTTCTATTGGTATTGCTCTGAGTCCACCAGCCGGCGGAGAAGATGGTTACGTCGTAGCCAAAAAAATATATGAATTTGCCAAGAAAAACCCGGCGTTGCAATTCTTTGGCGCTTGGTTCGATGGTAAATTTATGCCGGTAGAAGCATTTCGAGAAATGGCTCTTATGCCTTCTCGTGAAGAATTACTGGCCCGCTTAGCCGGTATGCTTCGCTATCCCTTAACTGGTTTGGCAATTGTATTAAAATTAGTTGGTGAAAAAAGATAATTAATCTATGCCCATTTGCGACCCTTGCCATATCGATCTATAAATTAATGTGGCCCAACCTGAGGCGATCCTATGAGCGGCTAAAGCACGCTCACATGAACCTCGCCTGGAAACCCGAGTGTCGCAAATGTACATAGATTAAATAGTTATGCTTAATAAAGATCAATTTTTGCAGGAATTAGAAACAATGACCGTAGCCGAATTGAATGATTTGGTAAAGGCATTGGAAGAAAAGTTTGGTGTCTCAGCCGCCTCATTTGCTGCCGCCGCTCCGGTCGCTGGCGCAACTGAAGAAGCGGCAGAAGAGAAAGATGCTTATGCGGTAGTGTTGAAAGATGCCGGTGCGGCCAAAATCCAGGTAATCAAGGTGCTGAAAGAAATTACCGGCTTAGGTTTGAAAGAAGTTAAGGATATGACCGATAAAGTTCCGGTCACGGTCAAAGAAGGACTTAAAAAGGCTGATGCCGATGAGATAAAGAAGAAATTGGAAGGAGCCGGCGCGGCAGTGGAACTCAAATAAATCAAAAACCGCCTGTCAGGCGGTTTTTGATTTATAAACTATTGAGAAACCCGCCAGATTTTATTGTCTTTGGTGAGGATATAGATTGTGCCGTTAGGTGCGACAGCTACATCAATGATTGTTTTGTTATTTCCTACCTTTAAAGTTCGGGTGATATTGCCGCTTTTCTTATTAATAAGGTAAATTCGTCCTGTAACTTTATCGGCAAGGTAAAGTGACTCACCGTCAGCTGTGGTGAGAAAGATATTATCTGGAGCAGGAGAGAGAGAGGTACTAAATTCGGCTGTCTTGTCGCCCCGGAAATAAGTGGTAATGTAGCCTGATTTTCCAAGCACGTACACATTGCCATCAACCGCGATAAACAGAGAATCGGAAGGAAGGGCAGTGTCCTTAAGCCAGGCGGTAACTTTGGTGTTATCTTTGGTGGCATCTATTATTTTTTGAATGTCATTTGCGGTTAAAGTATATAGGTTGTCTTCATATAACGCTGAATGCAGAATTTGGGTGAAATCAAGAGCAGCAGTTTTTACTTCTTCAGCTCTAATTCTGGCTATCTTACCTTGTTCAGCATCTATTAATAGGAGAGCTTGTTTGCCGGTCAGCAGCCGGCTTGGTTTCATATTTTTAATTTCGGCCGCACTCTCAATTGATGATGAACTGATTCTCACCACAAATTCCTTATCAGCAGTTGAGGAAAAAAAGGCGAGACCACTTGCTCTAGCTGTAAGCAATGTTGCCTGGCCCATGTCAGAAGGCACATCTAAGATCAGTGATAACTGGGCATCTTTTGCCTGATCAAGCTCATCTAAAGCTTGTAAAAGCTGGTTTTGAATTTCCGTTGCCTTACCGGATTGAGTTTTATTGGCTAAACTGCTGATGGATGAGAGAAGCAGTGCCCTGGCTCCAGTAATATCGTTTTGAGTTACTTTTGTCCGGGCTAATTTCAGGGCATTTGTCGCTTCTTCAACAGCGGCATCAGCTTGTTGAACCTGGGGATTTCTGGAGAAAATGTTACGAACTGTCCAAACTCCGGAAACGACCAGAGCTATAACCACCAGGGAAATAACGGCCGTTTTTCTTGGAGTAAAATTAGATAATCTAATATTGCCTTTTATTTTTGAAAATAGAGTGTTCTTTCTCCCCATTGAAAATTCGGTCGGAATAATTCTGGGAGTTTCTTGAAATTCTTCCCTTGCTTCTGGGGTAGGGATGCGAGCTAACTTACTGTGAGCATTTGTCTGGGAAGATTTAACTGCAGTTTGCTCTTGCTCTAGGGCGCTGGCTACATCACCAACTGACCTTCGGCTTTTTTTAGTACTTGCTAATGAGGCTTTTTTTAGTTCTTGCGGTTGGATTTGAGGTGCAGCAGCGATTTCTTTCACGTTGTTAAGGTCAATATATAATGCGGTGCAGGCAAAATTATTTTTCCCCTTGCCATTTTTTAAGCTTTTGAGTTTATCAATGAAATCATCGCGATTAAGTTTTAAGAAATCGGACTTTAATTTTTTTTCTCGGGTAACAACTGTTTTAGCTGGATAAAATGCGAAGATGCGGTCAGTATCTTTAATCTGGCCGGAGATAATGCTTGAAAATTGAATTTCTTGGGACGGTTCTTTGCTGAAGAATTGGATATTGTTAAATACATCAATATTTTTGTTATCCCGGCCTAAAATAATTTTAAACTTTCCGAGTTTAGAAATAAGAAGCTGTTCATTGGCAATGGCAAAGATGCCGATATTTAGGGCGATGCCTTTTTTTTCAAAAAATTCTTCTACTACTTCATTTATTTTTTTAAGGGTTGTGGCAAAGGCTTCTTTGGCTGTAACTTCTGCAGAATTATAGTATTCTCTCTTAGTAAGCGCAGCGATTAAGTTAATGGCATAAGCAAGATCATCAGTTGTATGTTGAACGTGGCCGATTATAAAAATACTGCCCAGTTTGCGGGCGAGCTCGTCGTTTTCGGCCTCATAGGAAAAGATATCCGTGTGCTCATCCGGCGATGAGCTTTTGAGTAAAATTTCTTGGAATGTTGGTTTGAGAAATATCTTTTCCACGGTGGAGTGGAGATCCCCGGTTCGCCCGTGAGGGTTCCTATCAATTTGCCCATTCAAGCTCTTGAGAAGGAGATCAAATTGATGGGATACACGCTGGCGAACAGCAAGGGAAACTCTGTTGGAAATTACCCGGTTTACTTTTAGAGGTCTTTTGTATAAACTCTGAAGTGATTTCTGAGTGGTTTTTCTACGAACTCTGTCATTATTTTAATGTAATTCAATGGGCTATGTCAAAGCTAGCACTGGATAATTTATTTGGATCAAAAACCCGGGTAAAAGTATTAAAATTTTTATTTCGTAATTATCCCAATCCATTTACGCTAAATGAACTGAGCCAGCGGACTCAAGAATCTTTCGAACTTATAAAAAGGGAGATTGACATATTTGAAAGCATTGGCTTGATAAAAAAATATTTTGCCAAGAATTGATTATTATAAAAGATGATCAGAAAAAAACAGAAGAAGGTAAAAAAATATTCTCGCCAACATAGAAAAGCCAAACAGAAACTAACCGGAATCGGCTATAAGGGGCAAATAAAAATAGCTAAGACTGAATTAAATTTTCGAGAAGCTCTTACCGACTTAGTTAAAAATAAGGAGCACTATATTCTCAATTCTGATTTTGAATTCTTTGATGAACTTCGTACTCTTGTCCTAAAATCATCACCAGCAGAAAAAAGTAGTTTAGCGCGTAGAATTTCCCGTTTAGGAGCAGTGAAACTTGTAATAATTTCAGGCATACTTCTAAACTCTCAATCTGCGGATGCTTCTACTTCTTTGACCGATTTATTTATCGTAGCTGATGGCGTTGATAAACAGCGTTTCAATCGCTTTTTGAAATCGCTTGAGGCGGAAGTGGGAACAGAAATAAAATTTGGTATTATGGACAAACAGGAATTTGATTACCGCTATGGAATGTTTGACCGGTTTGTGAGGGTATTACTTGAAAGTCCTCACGAAAAATTAATTAATAAAATTGGCATGTGATATGGCATGGGTTTATATTCTTCAAAGTACTAAGGGGAAGTTCTATATTGGAAGTACAATTAATCTTAAAAAACGGTTAAAACATCATCAAGGAGGATTTACACCTAGTACAAGAAGAATGGGAAAAATGAAACTGGTTTTTTCACAACGGTATCAAACTATAAGAGAAGCAAGATTAATAGAGGTCAAGTTAAAATATTTTAAAAGAAAAGATTTTATTGAAAGAATTATAAAGGATAAGATTATTAAGTTGCGCGCATAGCTCAGTGGTAGAGCGTTGCATTCACATTGCAAAGGTCGTAGGTTCGATACCTACTGCGCGCACTGTTTAGGGCCGACGTTTTAGTCGGCCTCCCGACAGAATCGTCGGGACTCAGCGGTAGAGCACTGCATTCACATTGCAGGGGTCACAGGTTCAAATCCTGTACCGCCCACAAGACCTAGCCTGAATTCCTCCGGAATCCAGGCCTTTTTAGTTAGATAAGGATTTTATCCACTTTTTAGTTGTTGCTAAGTGGAAAGTCAGGGTTTATAATGCTTGCAGAGTGTATAATTGTGGATAAAAGTGTTAATAAGTTCTTCATTCTGTGGATAAATAATTAGAGGGAATATGGGAAACTGCCATTTCTATGCTTATTGGAGAATATCAACATAATCTGGATCTTAAGAAGCGTCTGGCAATTCCCTCAAAATTCCGCAAGGAATTAGGTGAAGGCGCTGTTTTAACAAGAGGTTTAGATAACTGTTTATTCGTATTTCCACTTAAACAATGGGAACAGTTGGCAGATAAATTGAGCAACTTACCCATGAGCCAGCAGAAAACACGAGCCTTTGGGCGGTTGTTGTTATCGGGCGCAGTAGAGGTGGAATTTGATGGCTTAGGAAGAATTTTAATACCTGAATATCTAAAAAATTATGCCGGCTTAAAAAAGGAGGCAGTGATTACCGGCGTACATAACCGATTGGAAATCTGGGATTCAAAGAAATGGGAAACTTACAAAGCAAATATTGAGAAGAATTCTGATGAAATTGCTGAAAAATTGGGAGAGCTCGGAATGATTTAATCGATGAAAACTGTAATAGGCGAAAAGCAGTGGAAAGAGTTTCATGATCCAGTTCTTTTACATGAGGTGATCAAATATCTGAATCTTGCACCGGGCAAACGGATTATTGATGCGACACTCGACGGCGGCGGACATGCCAAGGGTATTCTTCAGCAATATCCTTACGTATCTATATTGGGGATTGAATGGGATCCATTAGAACTTGAGGAATTTAGGAAGAAAAATCCTGAATGGGAAAAACGGATTGTCATTGTAGGTAATAGTTACATCAACCTGGAGAAAATTGTCGAGGCATATGAATTTATTCCCGATGGGATTCTGTTTGATCTAGGATTATCATCTTGGCACTACGAGCACAGCGGCAGAGGATTTTCATTTCAAAGGTCAGAACCCTTGGACATGCGGTTCAATCCTAATAGCGGACAACGGACTGCTGCCGATATTGTGAACACCGAACCGGAAGCAGAGTTGGAACGAATTTTGAGTGAATATGGAGAAGAGCAATTTGCCGAATCAATTGCCCGGGCAATTGTACAAGCCAGAAAAGAGAAACCCATTGTCACAACAGATGCCTTGACTAATATCATTTTCGGGTCAGTACCAAAGTGGTATACCAGACGTAAAATTCACCCGGCTACCAAGATATTTCAAGCCTTACGCATTGTGGTAAATGACGAATTAAATAATGTACGAAAGGGTATCGAGGCAGCTATTAAGGTAATGGCTCCTGGTGGACGTTTACTAGTAATATCGTTTCAAGGTTTGGAAGATAAGATAGTGAGAGAAATTTTTAAAGAGAAAGTGCAGGAAAAAGTAGTTCAATGGGTAATCCGGGATACAATCCGTCCCAGCTGGGAAGAAATCAAAAAAAATCCTCGCGCGAGAAGTGCAAAAATGAAGGTTATTGAAAAATTATAAGAAGCCAGAGCACTTAAAAATTTAAGTGCTCGGTCGAGCACATTATCGATGTGCTCTGACGCCAAAATGAAAATTGTAGAAAAAATTTGAATAATTGGGTCAGGAATGCCCCAATCTCTAGTGTGAATAGCCATACCTACGTTTACAAAACGAATGCAAAGTCCATACCTTATATACGGGCAACCGGATTCTTTATGCGGTCAGCCGTAACTCCTTTATTTTGGATTAATATCTTGCTGGTCATGCTCGTAATATATCTAATTGCATATTATGTTATGGGTGCCAACTCAATTGCCACTCGAAGATATCAAATTAAAGCTCTTAATGAAGAATCAGCTGCGTTAACCGAAAAAAATACTGCTCTTGCTTCACAACGTTTCGAGATAAAAAACCTTTCAACCTTGGCCGAGTTTGCGCTTAACCGCAATATGATTATTGCCAATGACGTTACCTATATCTTTGAGGCAAGTAATGTGGCCTTAAAAAAATAATTTCAAAACTCAAAAATCAAAAATACAATTCAAAGGTCAAAAGTTTTGAATTTTAATTTGCAATTTTGATTTTTGAGTTTTGTTATGGGCAGCACTCATTTTAATTCTCGGATCAGTTATTTCTTGTTAGTAATAGGCCTATTTTTTGCGTTGATTGGCTATAGACTTTTTATTATAGGATATTTAAAGCATCCTTATTATTCTAGAACTGCTCAAGCCCAGACAGAACAGAGTGCGAACGTTTTAAACCGTGGGAATATATATTTTTCTGATAAAAATTTCAACCGTCCGATCGCGGCCACTAATCAGAAGTTTTCAGTTGCTTACGTTATTCCATCTCATATTGAATCATCTCAAAAGGAGAGCATAACAGCTCTCCTTTCTGAAATTACCGGACTTGTTCCAGAAACGGTAGGCAAGATTGTTCATGCTCAGAGTGATTATGCTCGTTTGTTACCTTCTAAACTTACACCTCAACAGGTTGAGTTGTTGAAAAGCAAAAAATTTAAAGATATTGGCGTATCTTATATTACAGATAGGTTTTATCCCAATGATGGCTTGGCTGCGGATGTTATTGGGTTTTTGGGATATGATGGCACCAGTCGAGGCGGCCAATATGGTGTGGAATCGTATTACAACGAGGAACTTTTTGGCCATGAGTCAAATGGCCGGGAATTTTTAGCTTCCGGATTACCAGGCTTGCTGGCAAAATTTTGGCCCGGTAAAAGCACAGTTGAAGCAAAGCGGGATATTACTTTGGATCGGCCGCAGGATATTGTATTGACCATTGATAAAACTATCCAAAGTTATGCCGAACAAAAATTGGACGAACTAATTAAGAAATGGAATGCTCAATCGGGCAGTATTATTATTCAAGAGCCAGCCACGGGAAAAATTTTGGCTATGGTTGATCGGCCAACGTTTAATCCAAATGAATATAGCAACTCTAAGCCGGAAACATTTCTCAATTCGAGCATCCAGCAAATTTTTGAACCGGGCTCTTCATTTAAGCCAGTGACTATGACAGCAGGTTTGGATTCCGGAAAGATTACTCCCCAAACTTCATATGAGGACAAGGGTTTTGTAGAAATTGACCAGTATAAAATTAAGAATTTTAGTGAACGAGTTTTTGGCCGCGAGACTATGGCTCAAGTTTTGGAAAAATCGATTAATACTGGGACGATGTTTGTTGAGGGTCTTATTGGAGACGATACCTTCTTGAATTATGTTCTCAATATGGGCTTTGGTCAGAAAACAAATATTGATTTACCAGGAGAAGTAAACGGCGATATCACCAATCTTTATACCGGAAGGAAAATTAATTATTTGACGTCGTCGTTTGGACAAGGGATTGCGGTTACGCCTATCCAGCTAATTAATGCTTATTCGGCTATTGCCAATGGCGGCAAGCTGATGCGCCCATATGTGGTTGACCGAATTATTGGCGATGTCAATAAAGAGATTATAACTAAGTCTGAAATTTTAGGCATCCCGATGTCGGAAAAAACATCAGCCAAGCTTCGCTCTATGCTAGTGGGAGTGGTTGATAACGGATTTGATAAGGCCCGCATCAAAGGCTATGAGATTGCCGGAAAAACTGGCACGGCCCAAATCCCGGATTCCAAAGGCGGATATCTTTCGGATCAATTTATCCATACTTTTCTTGGCTTTGCCCCGGCTTCCAATCCGCGCTTTACGATTCTCATAAAAATTGATAAACCGCAGGGTATCACCTTCGCATCCGACAGCTTATCGCCGGGATTTCGAGATATAACGGCCTTTTTGCTGAACTATTTCAATATTCCACCTACCCGATAATATGCGAGCCCTGCTACAATCGATTTTAACTGCTCTTGCCAGGGTATATTTGGCGCGTTACCGGCCCATGATTATTGCTGTGACAGGCAATGTAGGAAAAACTTCTACCAAGGAAATTATTGCCGCTATTGTATCTAAACAAAAGCATACTCGCATGAGCGGAGGAAATTTGAATAGTGAAATTGGCGTACCGATGACAATTATTGGCGATTGGTCAGAGCGCTATTATAATGAAGGTTCCAATTGGGGATTCTGGCTGGAAGTGATTTTTGGCGGGATTGTTTTCCTTATAATTCCGCAAAAATATCCAGAAGTATTGGTACTTGAGTATGGAGCTGATCGCCCGGGAGATATTGACAGACTGGCCCGCCAATTTAAACCCCATATCGGTATAGTGACAGCGGTGGGAGAATTGCCGGTTCATGTTGAATATTTTGCCAGCGCCAACCAATTGGCTGGAGAAAAAAGTAAGCTGGTTCAAGCCCTGGGGAGCGATGATTTTGCCGTGCTCAACTATGATGATCAGACTGTTCTGGATATGAAAGAAAAAACAAAGGGAAAAGTAGTGACATTTGGAATGGCTGACGGAGCAGATGTTAAAGCTTCTAATGTTGATATTTTAATTGATCAAGATCATAAATCCGAAGGTATTTCTTTTAAAATTCAAAGTAATGGAAATACAATGCCATTTAAAATTTATGGTTCCCTTGGAGACGGCTTAGCCAAAGCTACGGCGGCTGGAGTAGCCGTGGGCAATATTTTAAGCATAAATCTAGTGGACATGAGTGAAGCCCTCTCAGATTATATTGCTCCTCCTGGCCGCCTGCACATCTTAAAAGGCATAAAAGATACAATTATTTTAGATGATACCTATAATGCTGCGCCGGCGGCAATGCATTTGGCTTTAGAAACACTTAGAGATGTTCCAGCCCTGCGGCGGGTTGCAATTCTGGGAGACATGCTTGAGTTGGGCGTCCACTCCATTCCGGCTCATCAGGGCATAGGTAATTTAGCAGCTAATATTGTTGATTTGCTTGTTTGTGTGGGCGAGAAAGCCAAATTCATTGCTGATTCAGCTGGTAATCAATTGAATAGCAATCAGATTTTAACTTTCAATACCTCGCAAGACGTGAAGTACACAATTCAAAAAATTATTCAAGAAGGGGACGTGATTTTAGTAAAAGGATCTCAAG